>JBQTHW010000307.1:0-6668 GCA_052389495.1 Methanobacteriota archaeon
GAACTCCTTTTCTCTCCCGCCATGCCGCACGGATACAACGATGAACTCGGCTACGTCGTGATGACGCGGATCGCGCATGGGGACGAGGTGTTCGTCCACACGTCGGACGTCCTCGGCCCTCCGTTGAAGGAGCAGCTCGCATTCCTGATCGACGCGCAGCCGACCTTCCTGTACCTCGACGGACCGATGACCCACATGCCGGAGAACTACCCGGAGCGCGAGACGACGCGCTCGATCGCGAACCTTCTCCGCATCCTGCGCACGACGCGGGTCCGGACCCTCGTGCTGGACCACCACGCGCTCCGGGACCGCGCGTGGCGAGCCCGGATGGCTCCCGTGATCGACGGCGGGAAGGAGCACGACGTCGCCGTGATGACGGCCGCGGAGTTCCTCGGGAAGGCCGTCGACCAACTCGAGGCGAACCGCGATGCGCTGTACGGCGTGCGCGCGGCGGACCGGGACACGCCCGAGCCGTGAGTCAGAACGGCTTGGCGCCGAACGAACGAGGGTACACGAGGTGGTAGAACACCCCGCCGACGACGGACACGATGTACAGGAAGAACCAGACGGACGTGAAGGGGCGGTCCAGGACGATCACGCCGGGCGCCGTCGAGATGACGTACAGCGCGCTGGCGAGCGCGATGAGGGCGAACGACCACAGCATCGCGAGCGGGATCCGGCTCGCCTCCCACGTGTTCGTCTTCCAGGCCATCACGAAGCCGAGCGCGACGGTCAGGTACAGGCCGGCCGTGAAGCGCGCGGTCATCGCCGTGAGGGTCCACCCCCAGATGAGTGTGTACCATTCCGGCGGCCCGACCAGGAGCGCGATGCCCTCCGGGACGCTCACGCCGATGACGATCGCCATGAGGAGGCGCTGGCCGAACGGGATCGCGACGGTCGTCGGACCACCCGCGACGGCATCGCGGTCCGCGAGATGAACCTGACCCCGCAAACGATAAGAGGAGCCCGCCCTTCCGGACGTCGGGAATGGCGAAGGAGCACCACTGTCCGACCTGCGGCCCCGCGACGTGCAACGCGTCGAACAGCCGCACGCACGTGTGCCCGCGCTGCGCGACGCGCTGGGAGGAGGTCGTCGTCGAGGTCGGGCCCGCGACGCCCGTGGCGGAGGTCCCTCCCGCATAGTCAAGCCTCGGAGCGGATTGTCCCATCCCGATGGCGGGCCCCGAGGACGGCATCCGTGCGAGCCCGGCGGAGGTGCGGCGGGAGGTCGCCTGCCGCGTGTGCCGGGGGGACATCAAGCGATGCCGGCTCGCGATCTGCCCCTACCTCGAACGGGTCCGCGCGTGGTTCGAGACGCGCCGTGACCTGCAGTCGGCGAACCTGTTCGGTGCGAGCCCGCCCGGGGCGTTCGTCGGGTCGTGGGGCTACCCGAAGGTCCTCGCCGGACCTCTCGTGCCTCCCGTGCGAGACGAGGACACGTCGATCCTCGATGCCTCGGAGAACTGGCTCGCGTACGAGGTCCCGCAGCTCCTGCGGTTCCGCCTGACGCTCGTGCGCGGGAAGGCGGCGCGCCGCGTCGCGGAGGCCCGCTCGCCGGACCCGATCCTGTCGACGGTCCAGGAGGCCGCGATGGCCTCGAGGCCGATCGACACGGAGATGTGGCTCGGGAAGAAGCCCGTCCTCGTGAGCCCGTTCGGCGCGCGGTCGCCACCGAGCGGGCCGAGCGCGGACATCCGGAAGGTCGAGCTCGCGAGCAACCCGAGCGTCCCGCGCCGAGTCGACGACGTCGTCGGGGACACGGACCTGAAGGCGGGCGACGCGGTCGAGGACCTGTATCGTCACGGAATCGCGCAGAGCCACATCACGCGGCTCTTCTCCGTCGGTCTCCTCGGGACGAAGGACCGCCGCCGACTCGTGCCGACGGAGTGGTCGATCACGGCGATCGACGACATCCTCGCGAAGGGGCTCGTAGACCGCGTGCGCGGGTACCCGTGGATCTCGGACTACGAGGTGTGCAGCGCGACGGGCGTCGCGAACACGGTCGCGATCCTCCTGTTCCCGCAGGCCTTCATGTTCGAGGGCCTCGAGGCGTGGAACCTCGCGTCGAACCCGACGCCCATCCACGACCACGAGTTCGCGAAGGGGCGCACGACGTACCCGGACCGGATCGCGGGGGCCTACCACGCGACCCGCCTGCCGGTCCTCGAACACCTGGCCGCCCGCCGGCGGCAGGCGGGCGCCGTCGTGTGCATGGAGGTGTACGACGACTGGGTGCCCCTCGGCGTGTGGCGGTACCGCGAGCTCGCGCGGGCCGCCCTCGCGACGCCCCGCGCAACGTTCCCGACACTCGATGAGGCGGAGGCGGACCTCGGACGCCGCCTTCGCCTCCCGCTCGAGAACTGGTGGCGGGCGAGTGTGCTGCGCGCGTACCTCCGGGGCCAGAGGCGGATCACGTCGTTCGACCGAGAGGCGATGTGAGCCGGCGGCCTCGCGGGCACCTCTGCGTAGCGGGGCGACGCGCCCCGGCCCGGCACACCCTCGCACGGGGGTGTCACCCGCCCAAAGCTGGGGACGGGGCGAGCGAGTCCGCGTGAGTCGATCATCCGGTTTCGCCCAATTGGGCGAAAGTCCTGCACGCGATCCCGGCGCCGAGCCGACCCGCCGCGCCCGTTTTCGCCCAACTGGTGAAAACGTCAAGGCCGGAGTCGTCGAGACCGAGCACTTCCTTCGGGAGAACGCAACGACGCCAGTGGGCTTTTTGCCCAATTGAGCAAAACGACGGGCGGTGGGTCCGCATCGGATGTCCCGAGGTCGCGGGCGTTTCGCCCAGTTGAGCCAAAACGGGTCCCAGGGAAGCCCACGGGACGACATGTTCGATTCCGTTCGCGCGGAGAAAGCCGGTGAGCGTCAGGAGCCGATCCGCGATCACGAACACGACCGACTGCCCAAGGTACCTCACGCCCTCCAGCTCGACGAACCCTTCGTACCGATACTCCTTCCCGTGCACGCGCACCCTGTGGCCGAAGACGAAGCGGCGGAGCCGAGAGCACCGAGACGCATCCTGGCTGTCGACGTCCCAGGTGACGATGAACCCGCTCATAGCCCCCGACCGGTGCCGGCGGACGCGACGGATCGAGCGTGCCTTCGATGACAGTTTTTCGCCCAACTGGGCAAAACCTTACAATTAAGTCAAGGCGACGCGGGGAGGGACCCGCGAAAGTACCTCGGTGCGTTGTCACCGAGGACGAATTCGGCGGGCTCGACCGTACCACGCCCGGAGCCGGGGGTACTTCGTCGGGACGCGAAGCCCCGCGTAGTCCATCGCGAAGACGTCCCCGTAGATCGCGAAATCGAACGCCGTCGGAACGGTCGTGACGAGCCAGTCCCGCCTCCGGAGGCAGTCCTCGAGCATCGCGAACGACGGGTCGAGTGTGCGCCACAAGGGTCGTGGGGCCTCCCGTGCCGCGTCGAAGGGGCCGTACACCCGCTCCCAGTACTCCGTGAAATTCCACCGCTCGACCGGGTCCGCGAACCGACGCTCGAGGTACGGGGCGACGAGCGCCCACACGCGGTCCTCGAACCAGTCGTACTCCCACGACTCGAGGATGCGGCACACCTCCCGCGTGCCGTCAGGGTAGGCGCTCGGCTCCGGACGGACTCGCTCGAGGTAGTCGACCGCTTCGACGTACGGCACGCGGTCCGGTCCGTTCCGGAGGAACGGGACGTAGTCCTGGCCCGTCTCCTTCAGCAGGCGGACCTTGTCGTGGTACGGAACGGGGACTGCGCGGTACGGCACGCCCTTGTAGTCCATGATTTTCCGGACCTTCGCGCACGTCGGGCTGTACGCCATGTCGTAAAGGAGAAGCATCTCGTCCCGCTCCGGGAGGGCATCACCCCCTCGTATACCGACTTTGTGCCGCGAGGCACCCGGGCCGAGAGGATTATGTAGGAGGACCACGTCCGTTCGGATGCACGCCACGGGCCGGTGATACGAGGATCCGAACGCGACCCGCGACCGAACGGAGCCGACGCACGATTGCACGCGCCACCGAACGTCTCGCCGACAGGTCCCTCCTCCCACGCTGATTGGGGACGGCCTCCGGGCGAGTATATACTGAACGTACCGAACGATTTCGTCCCGCCGATGGCAAGGTATCACCGCAGGTGTCGGACGGATCCGCCATGGACGCGCTCACGCTCCTCCAGGACCCCCTCGTTGTCGTGGGCCTGGCCCTCGCGATCTTCGCCGCACGGGTGATGATCCTGGCGAAACGACTCAAGTCCGCCGCCGCGAATCCGACCCTGGCGGACGTACGCGCCCTGGCGGAGGCGAAGAAGTCCCTCGACAAGCACAAGGAATCGTTACGGGAAGCCCGGGGCACGATGACGGGCAACCTCGAACGCGCACGCGACACGCTCCGTCACTACCGCAAGCCGCTCGACCGCGCGCAATCGGAGAAGCGGGATGCAATCTCCGGCCCCCTGAGCCACGATGCGTTCGAGGACGCGAAGCGGCTCTATCGGTCTGCGCGCCGGAAGCCGAAGCGGGGACCCTCGCGAGAGACCCCGGATGATCTGGGGTAGGAGCCCTCCCGCGACGCCGGACCGTACGTCGGTCCATGATGTGAGGTTCGAGCGAGCCCTCCGGAGTCCGGAGCCGACGGACTCGTATGGACCCCGATGCGCTTCTCGACGCGCACGCGCGTGCGACCGGGTATCGTACGGACCCTTCGAAGGGGTATCGACTGAACGTTCCGAGTCTTTTCGTTGCTCCGGCGGCAAGGATTCACCGGAGATGGGATTGGATTTCCCATGGAACTCATCGGTCTCCTTCGGGATCCCGTCAGCGTCGTGGCTCTGGCGCTCGCCATCTTCGCCGCACGGGTGATGTTTTTGGCCATGCGACTCAAGTCCGCCGCAAAGCACCCGACCCTCGCGGACTTCCGTGCACTCGAGGATGCGAAGAAGTCCTTGGACGCCCACAGGGAGTCCCTCGGCGCAGCGAAGCACGCCCTCTCGGCGAACCTAGAGGCGGCGCGGGACACCCTGCGATACTACCGTGTCCCCTTGACGAGTGCGCGGACGATGAGGCACGAAGCCCTCGAGAAGTCGATGGCTAGCCTGAAGCAATACAAACGTGCCTATGAGGAAGCCCTCGAAAAGGAACGGGACGCGATTCGAAGCGCGAAGGAACAGAGGGCCTTCGAAGACACGAAGCGAACACACGGTCGGGGTCGCCCCCGCCGAGCACGTTCCCCCCGTGCAGGGATGCAGCGGACCTAGGCTCTTGGCTGGAGCTGCCGCGAACGTCACACGGCACCCAAGTGCCAACCCGCTGAATCGCCGGAGCATGGAAAGGGCCTCGCTCACCTGCCAGGTGGATCCCGGCGGAGGCGACGTCTGCGACCCAGAACGCGTATGGTAGCCTGCGGATCGGCACCGCGGCGGTGAGGGCGACCGTCGCCCTGGAACGGAAAGCGCGCTGCGCCGGACGCGGCCAAGCGGTCGGGTGCACGAGGCCGATGACCAACACGGCTCCGGTAAGGCTATCTAGCCCGCAGGGGCATACACGCGGCAAGGTCGCGAGGGGACGCCCGCGTCACTCGACGAAGTGACTTCCCAGCTCAACGAGCGACTCGACCGGCTCCGATCGTTCGTGTGGTGGACGGCGCCCCTATACGTCTTGTTCGTCCTCGCGGGCCTGTACGCGTCCGACTTCGCCCTGACCGTCGAGTTCGGCATCCTCGTCGCCCTCCTCGCCGCGTTCGCCTCCCTGGACGGGATGGCCCTCCTCGAGATCCGCGGGATCGCCTCGAGACTTCTGTCGACGGAGGACCTCGATGCCTCGCGGCACCGGATCGAGCGCCTGTCGCGCTTCCTGACGTGGGGCGGCGCCGCGTTCGCCGTGCTGTTCCTTCTCGTGTTCATGATGCGCATGCTCACTCGCCCGGCGTGAGGGCGGCGCGGTACGCATGCGATCGTGCGTGGGTTCGCGCGTGCGATGGAAAAGCGTTTCGTGGCGAAAGATCGCACGCCGGGACAGTTTCGCCACACCCTTCAAATAGAAGCGTTTGGTACACACGTTCGCCCTCCCCGATTCCCCCGAGGGCGACGTGATACCGTGGACCCGATGTGGCTCGTGATTCCGGTGGCGGTCGGCCTGTTCCTGGCGCGGACCGTGATGCTCGCCCGGAGACTGAAGATCGCCGCGGCGAACCCGACCCTCTCGGACGTCCGCGCGCTCCGGGACGCGAAGCGCTCCCTGACGGCGCACCGGGGCGAGCTCGGGAACGCGATCGCGGCGGCGAAGGGCCACCTCGAGGCCGCGAAGCGACTCGCTCGTGCCCCGTCGCACGACGGCCGGTCGAAGCCGTCCGGCGTCGCGCGCGTCGTCGAGGACGCGCTTGTCTCGCGGGAGACGTAGCGCCGCCGGGAAGGTTCTTGTCGTCGTCCCTCCCTCCCCGGGCCGTGTCCTCGCCGACGAAGCACCTCGTCGAGCTCAAGGCCCGCTACGAGGACCACGGCAAGGCGCGCGCCCTCCTACGCGGATCCGAGCGGCTCGGCACGTTCCGCCAGGTCGACACGTACTTCTCCCTCGGCGACCGCCGCCTCAAGCTTCGCACCGTGAACGGCCGGCCGGAGGGCCAGCTGATCTACTACGAACGCCCCGACGAAGGCGGCGTGAAGGAGAGCCGCGTCCTCCTCGC
>JBQTHW010000308.1:0-2114 GCA_052389495.1 Methanobacteriota archaeon
TCAACGGAGGGCCGAGGACGTCCGACGTGTGGACGAACACCTCGTCCCCATGCGCGATCCGCGTCATCACGACGTAGCCGAGTTCATCGTTGTATCCGTGCGGCATGGCGGGAGAGAAAAGGAGTTCCGTGGTCCCTAGATCCACTTGGTTCCCGTCGGCCACCTGGACCTCCTTCGGGTACGTCTTGAGCGCGCGCACGAAGGCCCCGGCCCGCTCGCGCTGGCTCCGGTTGATATGGAACTTCCCGTCCTTCAGGAACGCCAGCTTGCCACGGAAGATCGACGGGGCGTCGGGGTTGTGGTGGTCGTAGTGGTAGTGCGACACGGTCAGGACGTCGGCCTGCTTCGCGGCGTCGCGGATCGCCCGCCAGGAGGCCCTCTGGCGCTCCTCTTCCGTCGGGTGCGGCGGCAGGTCGTACCGGTACGGACCGAGGCGCACGCTCGGGTCGAGGAGGACCGTCGCATCGGGCGTCTCGACGAGGGTCGCCATGGACCTCGCGCCGAGGCTGTCCGCCGCGAGGGGCGTGACCCTCATCGGACCACCGCGTCGCCCCACACCTGCCTCTTCACGCGGCGGAACCCGATCCTCTCGACGAGGTCCAACGACGGCGTGTTCGTGACGTACACGTGGAGTGCGGGGGTCTTGCCGAGTCGGAAGACCTCCTTCGTGAGGGCGCACGCGGCGGACGTGCCGTAGCCCTTCCTCCGGTGCTCCTCGAGGACGTGGAAGAAGCCGAGCATCGCGACGCGGTCCGTCACGAAGTGCGTCATCGCCCACGCGACGAGGTCGCCGTCGAAGTAGACGCCGGCCGTCGGCCCCTCCTCGATCCGCGAGCGGACGTACCGCTCCGACGGCCAGTCCGGTTCCCAGTGTCGCGCGATCACGGGCGCGGCGTCGGACGTGACACGCCGGACGTCGTGGGCCTGGCGATCGACGAAGTCCGTCGGGTCGAGGGTGAACAGCCACGCCGGACGCGCCTCGATCCGATCGCTCCGCTCCTTCAGGACGTCGACGAGCGCCTCGTCCGTCGCGTGGAAGAACGCCGCACCCGTCGGAATCGCGGAGACGACGTCGCGAGCGGCCGTCTCGCGCGTCGCATGGACGGCGATGCCGGTCGGTCCGCCGTCTCTCCGCGAGCGTGACAGGGCGAGGACGGCCTGAGGCGGTACGGCGTCCGCGACCACCTCGCGGTACCTCGGCTGCTGGAACACGCGGTCCCACACGACCGCGGTGGCGACCGGCTCGGCGGTGAGGAACGCTCGGAGGACGCCGCGATCGGCGACGGGGATGGGGGCCGTGGCGACGCGATGCCCGGGACCCACAAAAGGCTTAGCGGTGCGCCAGCCCGCGAATCTCGGAGGCGACCTCCTGAGCCGCGCGCGCGGGGTCCTTCGACTCGTAGATCGTCCGCCCCACGATCACCGCATCCGCCCCCGCCGCGATCGCGTCCGCGAGCCGCCCGCCCTGGGCGCCGACGCCGGGCGAGAGGATCAGCTTCGACCCGACGATCGACCGCAACGCCCGGATCCGCTCGGGGCGCGTCGCCGGCGCGACGATGCCCGCGGCACCCGCACGGACGGCGAGGCGGGCGAAATCCTCCGCATGCTTCGCGGTGTACTCCGCGCCTCCCGGGTGGCTCATCTCCGTGAGGACGAAGACCTCCGCGCGCGAAGCGGCTTCCACGCACGCACGGACGGAGTCCTCTCCCGCGAACCCGTGGCAGATCACCCCGGACGCGCCCGCGCCAACGGCCCTCTCGACGACGAGGCGGCTCGTGTTCGGGATGTCCGCGATCTTGAAGTCGGCGAGGACGTACGCGTCCGCCCCGAGCTCCGTCACGATCGACAGGCCCGCCGCGAGGACGAGGGGCCAGCCGACCTACACGGCGTCGACCGACCCGCGCGCGGCGTGCGCGACAGCCCGGGCCTTCGGCGCGTCGACGTCGTCGAGGGCGAGGACGACGCGGTGCTCGAGGCGCATCGCCCGACCGTAGGAGCGGGGCCGCGAAAAAGCTTCCTCCCGGCCGAGAACGACCGCGCCAGCGTTATATAGCAAGGCGAGGCATCGGCGCCCGTCGTCCACGTGGCGGAACTCCAGCGCATCAAGACGAAGG
>JBQTHW010000309.1:0-21954 GCA_052389495.1 Methanobacteriota archaeon
GGGCAGCTGTACCACAGCCGGGACGACGGCGGCTCGTGGTCCCTGCTGGCGGAGTACCTCCCGCAGGTCCAGAGCGTCGAGGCGGGCGTCGTCGGCGGCTAGGCGGCCGCTCAGCCCGCGTAGACGAACGGGATGTTCAGCGCGTCCGCGAGGGCGCGGTCCAGGGACGCGACGTCCTCGTGCCCGACGTCCCCCGCCGCGTACTTCCCGAGGCTCGAGATGAGCATGCGGGCCTCGACCTCCGTGGCCTCGAGGTAGTTCCGGACGCCCTTCGCGCCCGCGACCCCGGAGGCGACGACGAACGGGCGCCCGAGCGAGACCGCCGTCGCACCGAGGGCGATCGCCTTCACGACGTGTCCGCCGTCGTACAGCCGCCCCGAGAGGACGTACGGCGTCCGGAGTCCCTCGACGCGGGCGTCCGCGATGCGCTTGAGGCACGCGAGGGTCGGCAGCCCGAGGTCCTTCAGCGCGATCACGGGGCTCATCCCCGTGCCGCCCTCCTTGCCGTCGACGAGGACCGCGTCGATCCGCTCCTGGCCCGCGACGCGGAAGACCGCGAGGAGGTCGCGGAACGGGCCCGTCTTGATCCAGATGCGGGCGCGGGGGAAGTTGTTCCGCATCCCGCGGAGCTGGGCGCGCAGGATGTCCTCCGTATACGTTCCCGGCGCGCTGTGGCGCTCGTACAGCTCCCGGTCGACGGCGTCGGGGTCCTCGGGGAAGTAGTACTTCCCCTTGAGGGACCTCGCCACGTCGCGGGATACCTTCGTCTCCCCGCCGAGTCCGGGCTTCGCGCCCTGGCCCAGCTTGACCTCGAACGCGACGAGGCCCTTGCGCACGAACGGCTCGATGTCCGGGTCCGTGTACACCTTGTTCCACAGCTCGTCGAACGCGTCCTCGACGCTCTGCTGGATCACGGCGCCGCCGTACGGGCCCTCGAGGGCGTCGAGGTAGTACGAGAGGCGTTGCTTGAAGGAGGGCATCGAGGCCTTCGCCCGCTTCGCGTACCCCCATACGGTCGCGATGTTCTCCCCCATGCCCATCGGGATGCCTGCGCCCGCGGCTCCCTTGCCGAGCTGTTCGCTCGCCGCGTGGGCGACTTCCGTGGAGCCCATCGACGCCATCGTGATCGGGAGACGGGACCGGAACCCGCCGATCGCGGTCTCGAGGGACACGTCGCTGTACAGCGGCTCGCGCTGGATCTCCGACATCTTCTCGAGGCGCTTCGGCGTGAAGACGGGCGGCACGAGGACGAGCTCGTCGAGGGTGCTGAAGCGATGCGTCTGCCGTTGGGTGATGTCCGCGCCAAGGAGCGCACGGCCGTACTCGTCGAGGTCGGAGAACGGGTAGAGTGCGTCCTTCCCAAGCTTCGCCTTCTGCACGATCTCGTCGACGGGGTACGACTCGAGGAACGTCCGACCCGCCGCGGCGGCGGAGCGCACGGAAGCCATCTTGAAGAACAGCTTCGTGAGGGGCTCGCTCATCGCCGGGACCGCCTACGGGGAGACGACGCCCGCGACCTTGGGGTACGGGCGGGCTTCCCAGACCGCCTGGAGGCCGCAGACGTAGCGCGTGAGCCGCTCGACGCCGATCCCGAACCCCGAGGAGGGCGGGATGCCCTCGCGGAGCATGTCGAGGTACCACTCGTACTTCGACGGGTTCTCGCCCGTCTCGCGCAGGCGGGCGATCACCTTCCCGTACTCGTGCTCGCGCTCCGCGCCGGAGATCGCCTCGCCGTACCCTTGCGGATAGAGCATGTCGAAGTCGCGGAGAATCCCGGGACGGTCCGGGTGCTCGCGGTCGTAGAAGCCGCGGGAGCCGCGCGGGTAGTCGTACACGAAGAACGGCTCCTGGAAGAGGGACGACAGGTACTCCTCGTGATCCCATGGGATCTCGACGCCGTACGGGATGTCGCGACGATGCTCGGAGAGGAGTTTCAGGGCGGCGTCGTACGTCATGCGGCGGAAGGGCGTCGACGCGCCGTTCAGGGTGCGACCCGCGGCCGCGAGATCGTCCGCGAGGCGCGTCTTCGCGACGTCGTTCACGTGCGCGACGAGGTCCTCCGCGCGACGCATCGCGTCCTCGACCGTCGCGCCGGACTCCTCGACGTCGACCTGGACGAACTCGACGAGGTGTCGGCCCGTCGTGGCCGTCTCGAGCGGCTCGAGGCGGACGTTCGGCGAGAAGAAGTAGACGCGACCGAGGGAGGCCGCCATCATCTGCTTGTACAGGATCGCGCTCGACATGACCTTGTACTCCCGGCCGTAGAAGTTGATCGTCGCCTGTTTCGCGCCGCGGATGCCCGGGTCCGTGACGGGGCCGATGATCGGCGGGAGGAGCTCCGTGAACCCTTCGCCGTTCAGGTATTCGCGGATCGCCGCACCGAGGGCCGCCTGGACGCGGAGCACGCGCTGCATCCGCGGCTCGCGCACGAGGCGGTATGAGGACCGGAGGTAATCCGGCGGCGGAACGGTCGGGCCCGACGGCACGACGGGACGACGGTCGGCGTGGTATCTCAACTTATTGCTTTCGAGATTGTCGATTCACATAAAATCGGACCATGATTCAGAGGAAAATCCGTCGTATTGACAATACCCATCCGGAGGCGTTGGTTCTTGAAAGGCGGACGTCTGGGTGGCTTTGGATGGCGGAGCTGCGCGAAGGGAGCGTCGCGCCGAACTTCGAGGCGACGGACCAGGACGGGAATCCCGTCCGCCTCGCCGCGTTCCGCGGACGTCCCGTGGTCCTGTACTTCTATCCGGAAGACGACACGCCCGGCTGCACGCGCGAGGCGTGCGCGTTCCGGGACGGCATCGAGGCCTTCCGGGGGAGGGGGGCCGTCGTGCTCGGCGTGAGCACGCAGGACGCGCACTCCCACCGCGCCTTCCGCGACCGGTACAACCTGAATTTCCCCCTCGTCGCGGATCCGGACAAACGGATCACGCGCCTGTACGGGGCGCTCGGAGTCCTCGGTCTCGCGAAGCGCGTGACGTACGTGATCGGTCCGACCGGCGTCATCCTAGCGGCGTTCCGGAGGATCGACCCGAAGTCTCATAGCGAGGAAGCCCTTCGCATCCTCGCGTCCCTCGAGGTCGGTCGCACATGACGAAGCGCACGAAGCTGCCGCGCGTGACGATCCCCCGGAACATCCGACTCGCGTACGACCGGTTCACGGACCACTTCAAGGGCTTCGAGGCCGTCCCGGCGGTCCGCGCGATCTTCGGGTCCTCGACGAAATCCGCCCTGCGGTCCCTCAAGGTGGAGTTCTTCTCCTCGAAGTGGGGCTTCATGGGCGTCAGCGACGCGGACGGGCATCTCATGGTATCGACGCACTACCTGCGGACGGGGAATCCGAGGGACCTCTACCTCGACGTGATCCACGAACTCGTCCACGTGCGCCAGTTCCGGGAGGGCAAGGAGCTCTTCGCGGACGGTTTCGAGTACCCGGACCTGCCGACGGAGATCGAGGCCTACAAGACCTGCGTCGCGGAGGGCCGACGCCTGGGCATGGACGACCGGCAGCTCTTCGAGTACCTCAAGGTGTTCTGGATGAGCGAACGGGACCTCCGCCGGCTCGCGAGGCACGTCGGCGTCAAGGCCCCTCCCCCGAAGCGCACGAAGGGACGGAAGTAGACGGACGGGACATGAGGCTCCGGGGGAAGAGCGCCCTCGTCACGGGAGGCGGGCGAGGGATCGGCCGGGCCGTCGCGGAGCGGTTCGCGCGGGAGGGAGCCCGGGTCGCCGTGGCCGCGCGGACGGCCGCGGAACTCGAGGAGACGGCGAAGGCGATCCGCGCCGCGGGCGGGGAGGCGCTCGCGGTCCGATGCGACTTGCGCGCCTCGGGGGACATCGACCGGATGGCACAGGAGGCCGTCGCCGCGTTCCGGACGATTGATGTGCTCGTGAACAACGCGGGGGTCTTCACGGAGCCGTTCGGGGTCGAGGGGGCGCCCCCAGAGAACTACGACGAGACGATGGCCGTGAACGTGCGGGCGGCGTGGTACACGACGAAGGTCGTCGTGCCCCACATGCCCGCGGACGGCTCGATCATCAACGTGACCTCGGGCCTCGCACGCGGCCCGTCCGCGGAGTACTTTCCGTATTCCCTGAGCAAGGCGGCGCTCGAGGGCCTCACGGTCGTCGAGGCCGCCCACCTGCGCCAGCGTGCGAACGCCGTGGACCCTGGGCTCGTCGCGACGCGGATGACGGACTTCTCCGGGAGGCGGCCCGAGGACGTGACGGAGGTCTTCGTGTACCTCGCGTCGGACGAGTCGCGGAGGGTCCGGGGCGAGGTTCTCAGGGCGTCGAAGTTTCCCCGAAGGACGTGAGACGCGGCTGCTTCGTCGCGGGCCGCTCGAGGCCCGTCACCCGCACGCCGACCAACCGCACCTTGCGCGCCCGGCCGACGAACTCCTGGGCGAGGTCCCGCACGACCCGCTTCAGCACATCCTCATCGAGCACGTGGGAGGCGAGGGTCCTCTCGCGGAGATGGGTCTGGAACCCCTCGAAACGGATCTTCATCCCGGCGGTCCGGAACAGGGCGCCCTGCGCCTTCGCCCGGAGGAAGACGTTCCGGGCGACGTCGTCGAGGGTTTCGAGGACGACCGACCAGTCGGACACGTCCCGCTCGAACGTGCGCTCGACGCTGATGGACTTGGGGTCCGGCCGTTCCTCGACCGGGAGTTGCTCGAGCCCGCGTGCGATCGCCCAGAGCCACACGGCGTTCTTGCCGAGGATCTTCTTGAGCTCCCCACCCGGGAAGCGCGCGAGCTCGCCGATCGTGCGCACCCCGACCCGCTCGAGGGTCTCCGCGGTCTTCGGCCCGACCCCGCTGATCTTCGTCACCGGAAGCGGTGCGAGGAACGAGGCGACCTCCTCGGGAGGGACGACCCGGAGCCCGTCGGGCTTTGCAAGGTCCGACGCTATCTTCGCGGTCGACTTGTTCGGCGCCACGCCGACCGTGCACGCGAGCCCCTCTCGCTCCCGCACCGCGGCCTTCACGCGACGTGCATGGGCCTCCGCGTCGTCGAATCCGGAGACCTTCGAGGTCACGTCGAGGAACGCCTCGTCGATGCTCACGTGCTCCAGGACCTCCGCGTACTCCCGGAGGACGTGCATCACGCTCTCCGAGACGGACCCGTACAGGTCGTAGTCCGGGCGGAGGTACACGGCGTCCGGGAGCTTGCGCCACGCCATCCCGATCGGCATGCCGCTCCGGATCCCGAGCTCACGCGCCTCGTAGCTGCACGCCATCACGACTCCGCGGCCCTTCCCGCCTTTCGGATCCGCGCCGACGACCACGGCCCTCCCGACGAGGCTCGGCTCCTCCCGGCGCTCGACGCTCACATAGAACGCGTCCATGTCCACGTGGAAGATGACGCGCGGCACGCCCTCGAGAACGTGTTCCTCTCAGATGAGCTTGACCGACGCGCCCGCCTATTGAACGCAGAACTCGTTCCCCTCGGGGTCGAGCATGACGACCCAGTAACCGCCGAGCTCCTCCCAGGCCTGCTGCTTGGTCGCGCCGAGCCCAAGGAGACGGTCCACCTCCACGTGGATCTGCTTCTTCCTCTCGTCGGATGGGATTTTCGAGCCCCCGCTCGCGTTCAGGTCGAGATGGACGCGGTTCTTCGCCTGCTTCGGCGTGTCCATCTGCTGGAAGTAGATGCGCGGACCGCGGCCGTCCGGGTCGACGATCGCGCTCGCGGAGTTCCACTCCTCCTCGGCGACCCCGGCGGCCTTGAGGGCTTCCTCCCACGTGGCAAAACCTTCGGGCGGATCCTGGAGCTTGTAGTGGAGTGCCGCCGCGTAGAACTCCGACAGTCGGGTGGGATCGCGGCAATCGAAGACGACCTGAATCGTTCGGGCCATGTCGCTTCGAGCGGGAATATCGCTATAAACGTTCGTCGGGCCCCGCGGAGAGGTTAGGCCCGCTACCGACCCCTCTTGACCGCCTCGCTCCACGTACTCGGATCCACTCGAAGGACTTGCTCCCTTAGCCGAAGTCCACGAGGCTCTTCTGCCCCGCGGGGGCGCCCGCGCGGGCCGGGAACTCGTACTCCATGAGGCCGGCAAGCCGGCGGAACTCGTTCACGCTCCCCGGCCCGAAGCCCGCGTAGTGGTTGTTGAAGAAAACCATCGCGCCCTTCACGGAGTCGGAGGCCTCGTCGAGCTCCTTGTACCACGCGCGCATCTCCGCGCCTTTGTCCTTCTGGATCTCCTTGAACGTCGTGATCTCGCGGTCGCCCACCATCCTCAGGTAGACGTAATCCGCGGTGACGTCCGTCGGCGTGCGGAGGTACTGGTTCTCGGACCACACCATCGCGATGTTCCGGTCCCGCAGCAGACCATACACATCGTCCCGGAACCACGACTTGTGACGGAACTCGATCGCGTGGGGGTACCTGTCCGCCTCGATCGCCCGCACGAACTCCTGCATGAGAGTCCAGTGCGTGTCGAACTTGATCGAAGGTGGAAGCTGGGCGACGAGGGGGCCGCACTTCTCCTTGAGCTCCTTCGCGGACGCGTAGAACCAGCCGAGCGCCTCGCCGACGTCTTTGAGCTTCTTCTCGTGCGTGATCCGCCGCGGCATCTTCATCGCGAACGTGAAGCCGGGCGGCGTGGACCTTTGCCACGTCTTCGTCATCGCGGGACCGGGGTTGCGGTAGAACGACGAATCGACCTCGACGATGTCGAAGACGCCTGAGTACCGCTTGAGGTACTCCGACTTCGGGGTGTCCTCCGGGTAGAAGGCCCCGAGCCAGTCGTCGTAGCCCCAGCCGCTGCACCCGATCCGGAGCCTATCCTTCAGGTCTGTCACGGGCATCCTGCAGACCGTACCGCATGCGGTCTGTCCCTTATAACGAAGGAGATAACCAGGCGCGAGGGGTTATATAGCGACGGGAGGGAGCCAGGGACTTCCTGCGGCGAGGCCTCTCCCGTGGACCTCATCGTCGCGCTCCTCCTCCTGTTCGTCGCGGCCCGCCTTGCGGGCGAGGCGTTCGAGCGAATCGGGCAGTCCCCCATGATCGGCGAGGTCCTCGCGGGAGTTCTCATTGGCCCGACGCTCCTCGGTATCATCGACCCGGACCCCCTTGCGGAGCCCGGCGCGTCCCTCTCCGTCGTATCGAACCTCGGCGTGCTCGTTCTCGTCCTACTCGCGGGAATCGAGCTCGGACGTGAGGGCCTTCGCCAAGCCTTCCGCGAACGGAGCATCGTCGTCGCGTACGTGGAGTTCCTCTTGCCATTCACGATGGGGTATGCCCTCGCCACCCACCTCGGCTGGGGCTTCGGGCGGGCGCTGTTCCTCGGGACCGCCCTTGCCGTCACGGCCCTCCCGGTCAGCGTGCGAATCCTCCTCGACCTGAACCTGCTTCACAGCCGACTCGGCCGAGCGATCGTGTCCGTTGCCCTCGTAAACGACCTTGTCGCGTTCACGATGCTCGCCGTTGTCCTAGAGCTCGCGAAACTCGGAGGAGCTCTGCCGGACCTGACCACGTTCGTCTTCATCGCCTCGAAGAACCTGATTTTCTTCGGCCTCGTCTTCTGCATGAGCACCGCTCTAAGGTTCGCGGCGCGGCCCGAGCTGACCGGGGAGTCCCGTATGCAAGCCCTCCTCCACAGCCTCCGCGGCCAAGAGTCCGGCTTCGCAATCAGCTTCGCGATCGCCTTGGGCCTCGGCGCCGCGGCGGAGGCGGTCGGCATCCACTTCGCAATCGGGGTCTTCTACGGCGGCCTATTGCTCTCGCCGAAGCTCTTGGGCAGCGAGCAGTTCGCCCAAATCCGGAAGTCCGTCTCGTCCTTGACGTTCGGGTTCCTCGCACCTGTCTTCTTCGCCTTCGTGGGACTCAACTTCCGACTGACCTTCTCGTCCTGGTGGCTCATCCTTCCCGTCACGGGCATTGCCTTCGCGGGCAAGTTCCTCGGAGGCGTCCTTGGAGGCTACGTTGCGGGCTTCCGTCGCGCCCCCCTCGTAGCGCTCGGCGTCGGGCTGAACGCCCGAGGGATGATGGAACTCCTGATTGCCCAGGTGGGCCTCGCTGCGGGAATCATCAACGCGGACGTCTACTCGGCCCTCGTTGTGATGACCCTCGTCACGACCCTCTCGACGCCGCCGCTGCTGAAGAGGCTGCTCCGACGGTTCAAGGTCGAGGACGTCCTCCCGCAGGTCGCCGTCACGGCGAAGCATCCCGCGCCCCACGTCGAGGCCACGGGAGGACCGCCGGGCCCCGAGCGCGTCGGTCTCGTCCGCCTCAAGGCGGAAGGACATGAGCCGGAGGACGAGGTTCTCGTCGAGCGGTGAGTCGCTACCGGAAGGCTGAAGTCCCGCGCGGGACTTCAGCACGGCGATGTCGGAACTGACCGACCGCGGGGTCGCGCGGATCGAGTGGGCGAGGGCCCACATGCCCGTCCTCGCCACGATTCGCGAGGAGCTGCGGCGGTCGAAGGCCCTGAAAGGCCTGAAGATCGGGATGGCGCTCCACACGGAGGCGAAGACGGGCGTGCTCGCCTTGAGCCTGCGGGAAGCCGGGGCGTCCGTGCGGCTCGCGTCGTGCAATCCGCTCTCGACGGACGACAGCGTCGCGGCGGCCCTCGCGCAGACGCACGGGCTCGAGGTGTACGCGCGCAAGTACCAGACGACGGAGACGTACTACGAGAATCTCCACAAGGTCCTCGACCTGAAGCCGGACCTCGTGATCGACGACGGGGCTGACCTCATCTTCCTGCTCCACACGAAGCGGAAGGAGCTCCTCGGCACCATCCGCGGGGGCAACGAGGAGACGACAACGGGAGTGCAGCGCCTGCGCGCGATGGAGAAGGACGGCGACCTCCGGTTCCCGGTGGTCGACGTGAACGACGCGAAGATGAAGCACCTATTCGATAACCGCTACGGGACCGGGCAAAGCGTCTTCGACGGAATCCTGACCGCCACGAACCTGCTCGTCGCGGGCAAGACGTTCGTCGTCGCAGGGTACGGCTGGTGCGGCCGCGGGATCGCGACACGGGCCCGCGGGATGGGGGCGCGCGTCGTCATCACGGAGATCGACCCCGTGAAGGCGATCGAGGCGACGATGGACGGCTTCGAGGTCCTCCCGATGGCGAAAGCCGTGCGGATCGCGGACTTCGTCGTCTCGGCGACGGGCGTGCGCGACGTCGTGACGGCGAGGCACCTCGCCGCCCTGAAGGACGGCGTCATCCTCGCGAACGCGGGTCACTTCGACAACGAAATCGCGCGAGCGGATCTCGAGAAGGCCGCAAAGTCGAAGCGGCACGCGAGAGACTTCGTCGACGAGTACACGCTCCTGGGAGGGAAGCGCGTCTACCTGCTCGCGGAGGGCCGGCTCGTGAACCTCGCGGCGGGCCAGGGCCATCCCGTCGAGATCATGGACATGAGCTTCGCAATCCAGGCCGCGTCGATCGCGCACCTCGCGAAGGCCGCGTCGCGGCTCAAGCCGCGCGTGTACCCCGTCCCCGAGGCGATCGACGAGAAGGTCGCGCGACTCAAGCTCAGGAGCCTCCACCTCCGGATCGATTCCCTGTCGCCCGCGCAGCGCAGGTACATCGGGTCGTGGCGCGAGGGCACGTAGGCGTTCCGATGGCGGCGGCGAGACGGCGCGCCCCCCGACGTGCGGCCGCGGCGACGTGGGCCGTCCTCACGGACTTCGACGGGACGATCACCCGCGAGGACATCGCGGAGGCGATCCTCGAGGAGTTCGCGCCGGAGGCGTGGTGGGAGATTGAGGAGCTGCACCGGGCCCGCACAATCGGCACGCGGGAGTCGATGGCCCGACAGTTCGCCCTCGTGCGGGCGCGGGAGGCCGACATCCTCGACTTCGTCGGCGCGCACGCGCGCCTCGACGAGACGTTCCGAGATTTCGTAGAATTCTGCCGAAAGCGTGGTGTGCGCCTCGAGATCGTGAGCGAGGGACTCGACCTGTACGTCCATCATCTCCTGCGGTCATGGGGCATCGACGTCCCCGTGCGGACGAACCACGTGACGCTCGAGGATGGCCGGGCCCGGATCTCGTATCCGTACGCGGACGCCACGTGCACCCTGTGCGGGACGTGCAAGCTCCTGCGCCTGTTCGAGCTCCGCACGGAGGGCTACACGGTCGCGTACGTCGGGGACGGCCATTCGGACCTGTGCCCCGCGATCGAGGCGGACCTCGTCTTCGCGAAGGCGGAGCTCGCGGACCTGTGCCGCGAGGAGGCCATCGACTTCATCCCGTTCGACGCGTTCGCGGACGTCCGGCGGCGGTTCGAGGCGCGGCTGTGAAGAACTTCCTCGGGGTCTTCGGCCACGTCGTGCTGGACCACATCGTGACGGTGCCGCACCTGCCGAGGCCGAACACATCGATCCAGACGGTCGACCGACGCCGCTACTTCGGCGGGACGGCGGGGAACCTTGCACGGACCGCCGCGCGGCTCGGCGTGCGGACGTCCCTTGCGTCCTTCGTCGGGCCCGATTTTCCGGAGGACTACCGCGCGGCCCTCGTCGCGGACGGCGTGGACCTACGGGACCTCCGCGTCGTCCGCGGCGGGACGACGCCGACCGCGAGGGTCGTCTCGGACCGCCGGGGGAACCAGATCGCCCTCGTGGACCAGGGCGCGATGCGCGATACGGGACGGCGGCCGACCCTGCGGCACAGCGTGGCGGACGCCGAGCTCGTCCACATCGGGACCGGGCGGCCGGAGTACTACCGGCGCATCGCGCGGCTCGCCCGGGACCTCGACCGGACGATCGCGCTCGACCCGTCCCAGGAGATCCATTACGTGTACCGGCGCGGCGACCTCCGGGCCCTGCTCGCCACGGCGACGTACTTCTTCGCGAACGAGGCGGAGATCGCCCGTGCGAAGAGCCTGCTCCGAGCGACGTCCACGGCGGACCTCCTGCGGCTCGCGGAGGTCGTCGTCGTGACGCTCGGGGCGAGAGGGAGCGTCGTGATCACGCGCTCCTCCCGCATCCGCATCCCGCGCGTCCGGCCGCGCCGCGTGGTCGACGTCACGGGCGCGGGCGACGCATACCGCGCTGGGTTTTACGCGGGCCTGAGCCGCGGCTACGAGCTGCGACGGTGCGGGATCCTCGCCTCCGCGGTCGCCAGCTACGTCGTCGAGGCTCGGGGCACGCAGACGAACCTGCCGACGTGGCCGAAGGTCCTCCTGCGAGCCCGCCGCCATGCGCCGTTCTGAAACGTTGTCGATATGCCAATCCGCGGCCGTCGGGAGCGTAGTTTAGCAAAAGGGTTATAACGGAACAGCAGGTTCCCGACGCGGTGACTCCGGATGGCCATCGGGTTCGTGCTCATTAGCACGGCTCCCGCCAAGGAGCACGAGGTGTACAACGAGCTCCTCAAGGTGAAGGAGATCGTGGAGCTCCACCCGCTGTTCGGGGAATACGACCTGATCGCGAAGATCGAGGCGGAGGACTTCAACATCCTCGGCCAGGTCGTCGTCGACAAGATCCGGTCCATCCCGGGCGTCATCGATACGAAGACCTTGACTGGGATCAAGTTCTGAGGGGGAGAAGATGGTGTTCCAGGCGTTCGACCCGATGACGTTCGTGACCGTGCTGCTCCTGACGTTCAGCCTGTTTCTCCTGATTACAGGCGCGTTCACCGCCTACTTCGGGAGCGGCAAGAGTCGCAAGATCGGGGCCGGGCTCCTCGTCGGCGGGCTGGTCGTCGGGATCGTGTGGGCGCTCGGCGTCGGACCCTACACGTTCATCAGCAACGGCGTCGACCTGTCGGAAGTCATCGCCCAGTCGATCGGCGTGATCCTCGCGGCGGCGATCGGCGCGGCGGTCGCGATCGGGCTGTTCCTCCTCGCGATCATGAAGAGCTAGGCGCCCGCACGCGAGAAGCCTTTATTTCCGGTCGCCTCTTGTCCCGGCGATGGCTCCGGACGTCCAGATCGTCTTGGGTAGCAAGTCCGACGGCGAGGTCGGGAAGAAGGCGGCGGCGCTGCTCGCGGAATTCGGCGTGGAGCACGAGATGGTCGTCGCGTCCGCACACCGGACGCCCGACCTCCTGCGGGACCTCGTACGGAACTCGCCGGCGAAGGTGTTCATCGCGGTCGCGGGCCTGTCCGCCGCGCTGCCCGGAGCGATCGCCGCCTACACGACGAAGCCCGTCGTCGGCGTGCCCGTCAGCGGCAAGATGAACCTCGATGCCGTCCTGAGCATCTCCCAGATGCCGCCCGGCGTCCCCGTGGCCGCCGTCGGCCTGGACCGTGGGGAGAACGCCGCGCTGCTGGCCATCGAGATCCTCGCCCTCACGAACGAGCGGCTCGCGGACAAGCTTCGGGAGCACCGCGAGGCGATGAAGCGGTGGGTCCTCGAGGACTCGAGGACCCTGGGTGAGTGATGTTCGACCCTCGGACCTTCATCGACGTGCAGGTCGGCCAGATCCGGGCGGGCGTCACGGGCAAGGCGATCATCGCCGCGTCGGGCGGAGTCGACAGCACGACCGCGGCGGTCCTCGCGAGCCGGGCGCTCGGGCCGAGGCTGCTCGCCGTGTACGTGGACACGGGGCTCATGCGGAAGGGCGAGACGGCGGACGTCGGCGCGACCCTCAAGGAGCTGCGGGTGAACCACAAGATCCTCGACGCCGCGGACGGGTTCTTTCGGGCCCTCAAGGGCGCCACGGATCCCGAGAAGAAGCGCACGATCATCGGCAATATGTTCATCGACCTGTTCGAGCGGGAGGCCTCGGATTTCGGTGCGGAATACCTCGTCCAGGGCACGATCGCGCCGGACTGGATCGAGAGCGGCGGGCAGCTCCGCGATCGGATCAAGACGCACCACAACGTGGGCGGCCTTCCGGAGCAGATGAAGTTGAGGCTCGTGGAGCCGTTGCGGGACGTGTACAAGGACGAGGTGCGGAAGGTCGCTCGGGCCCTCGGCGTCCGCGTCGCGGAACGACAGCCGTTCCCGGGCCCCGCCCTCGCGGTGCGGGTCCTGGGCGAAGTCACGCGAGAACGGGTCGCCCTCGCCCGCGAGGCGTCGGCGATCGTCGAGGAGGAACTCGAGGCGGCCGCGACGAAGGGGCTCATGACGCTCCCGTGGCAGTACTTCGCCGTGCTCTTGCCAGTCCAAAGTGTCGGCGTCCACGGGGACCAGCGCGTCTACGGCCACACCGTCGCGGTCCGGGCGATCGACTCCGTCGACGGGATGTCCGGGAAGTACTCCAGGATCCCTCACGAGGTCCTCGACCGGATCTCCGTGCGGATCACGAACGAGGTGGAGGGGATCAACCGCGTCGTGTACGACGTCTCGAACAAGCCTCCCGCCACGATCGAGTGGGAGTGAGTCGGGTCTCGCCCGCGGCGCAAACCTTTTTCCCGAGCGGGCCTTCCTAACGGCGATGCGCGTCCACGTGATCGACAACGGCGGGCAGTGGACGCACCGCGAATGGCGGGTCCTCCGGGATCTCGGTGCGGAGACGAAGATCGTGCCGAACGACACGCCCGCGTCGCAGCTCGAACACCTGGACGGCCTCGTCCTCTCCGGCGGGGCCCCGAGCGTCGGGCTGAACCCCGAGCTCATGGGGAGGAACGGCGAGTATCTCGACGTGCTGAAAGTGCCGATGCTCGGCATCTGCGCAGGCCACCAGTTCATGGCGAAGCATTTCGGCGGCGACGCCGCCCGCGCGAAGATCCCCGAGTTCGGGAAGTCCGTCGTGACGGTCCACGAACGCGACGTCCTGTTCGAAGGCCTCCCGACGACGCTCGAGGTGTGGGAGTCCCACAACGACGAGGTCTCCGTCTTGCCGGCACGGTTCGTCGCGCTCGCCTCGTCGCCGAACTGTTCCGTCCAGGCGATGCGCAGCCTCGACCGGCCCCTCTTCGGGCTACAGTTCCACCCGGAAGTCGAAGACACCCAGCACGGATACGACATCTTCCGGAACTTCCTCAAGGTGTGCGAGACGAATCGGCCGCGATAGCCAGGGCGACAGGCTTTTGTGCCGCGCGCGAGTGGGAAACGGTCGTGTCTCTCCAGGCCTCTCGAGACCGCATCCTGCGGGAGGCGCTCGCCCTGCGGCCGAACGAGACGTTCGAGCGGTCCCTCGGTCGCGCCGTGCGTCGGAACGGCGGCGATTACGCCGACTACCTCGCGATCGTGACGGAAATCCGCGAGTTCGGAAGGCCGAGGAAGCTCAAGCTCGAGGATGCCGCGAGGGCGCTCGCGGGTCAGTAGGCCTCGCGGTTCACGAGGAACTCCGGCCGCCGGCCGGACAGCGCCTGGATCACCTGATCGCTGACGATCGCCCCGGCGCGAGCCTGGGCTTCCCGCGTCGACGCGCCGAGGTGCGGCGTGAACACGACGTTCGGCGCGGCAAGGATGGGACGTCCCACGGGGGGCTCCTCCTCGAACACGTCGAGGGCCGCGCCGGAGATCGCACCGGCCTTGAGGGCGTCCGCGAGGGCCGCCTCGTCGACGATCTCGCCGCGCGCGCAGTTCACGAGGATCGCGGTGCGCTTCATGAGGGAGAGTTCCTTGGCCCCGACGAGGTGGCGCGTCTCCGGCGTGAGGGCGGCATGGATGCTCACGACGTCGGCTTCCTCGAAGACCCTCATCTTGTCGACGAGTTCGATCCCCAGGCGGTCGCCGTCCTCCGGGCGGAGGTACGGGTCGTACGCGAGGACCCGCATCCCGAACGCGGCCGCGCGCTTCGCGACCTCGGCGCCGATCCGCCCCGAGCCGACGAGGGAAAGCACCTTGCCCGCGAGCTCGCGGCCCTCGAGGGCCTTCTTCTCCCACTTACCCTCCCGGACGCCGCGGTCGGACCTCGGCAGGTGGCGGTACAGGGAGAGCATGTGGCCGATCGCGAGCTCCGCGACGCTCGTCGTGCTCGACGTCGGCGCGTTGACGACGAGGACCTTTCGCGCGGTCGCTTCCCCGACGTCGATGTTGTCGACGCCGACTCCCGCGCGGCCGACGACCTTGAGGCGCGTCGCGCGGGCGAGGACCGCCTTCGTGATTTTCGTGCGCCCACGCACGATGAGGGCGTCGTACGCCCCGACGATTTCGAGGAGGCGCTTCGCGTCGACCTCGTCGACGTCGACCTCGTGCGCCCGCCGGAGGGACGCGAGCGCGTCCGCCTCCAATCCGTCCGTCACGAGGACCTTCATTCCGATCCGCGCGCGGCATCGCGAGCGGCCATAAAAATCAGATGGCTAGGAGGATGACGGTCAGCGTGAGGGCGAGAAGGGCGACGAAGAGGACGAGCCCGAGGAGGAGCATCGCGCGCGTCATCCGTGCGTCGGACCCGAAGACGATCGGGACCGGGCCGAGGAACACGACGCCGCCCCAACGCCGTGCCCGTGTGGCGGCAGGAGGCGGGACGGCCTCCGACGGCGCGGCGGTCCGCACGTTGTCCGCCTCGGGCTCCGTTCGGAACGACAGGGCGAAAAACGATGCGACGAAGCCCACGACGAGGAGCAGGATCCCGAGCGCTCCGAGGCCCCCCGTGGCCTGGACGACCGGAACGACGAGGACGACGAGCAGGCTCGCCTCGCCGCGCGCGACCGCGACGGTCACCACGACGATCCCGGCGGCGAACAGGGCCGGGCCGAGGAGCCGGATTGGACGCACGCGACTTCCATGCCCGCGTACGGGCTAAAGCCTTGCGCCGCGCCGGGTCGACCTCACGTACGACTGAAGGGAACGGACGCCGAGGTCCCCCGCACGCGCTTCCGCGATCGCGTCGACGGCCGCGACCGCGGCCTGGACCGTCGTGATGAACGGGATGTTCAAGTCGACGGCGAGGCGGCGCATCATGTAGCCGTCCCGCCGCGCTCCCGACGAACTCGTCGGCGTATTGATCACGAGCCGGATCTCGTGGCGGCGCATGAGCCCCAAGGCGTCCGGGGGCTGGTTCTCGCTGATCCGGTACACGGTCGTCGCGTCGACGCCGTGCTCGCGGAGGAACTGCGCCGTCCCGCGGGTCGCGTAGATCCTCAGGCCGAGGTCCGCGATGCGGCGCGCGACGCCGACGATCTCGGGCTTGTCCT
Organism: Methanobacteriota archaeon; assembly: GCA_052389495.1. Classification (GTDB taxonomy): domain Archaea; phylum Thermoplasmatota; class Thermoplasmata; order RBG-16-68-12; family RBG-16-68-12; genus RBG-16-68-12. The sequence continues at coordinate 16,009 of JBQTHW010000309.1, forward strand.
CGTCCCGGACGGTCACGTACACGGCGCCCGATGTCGGGAGGGCGTTCCCTGCCGCGAGCATCGCCTTGTAGTAGGCACGGCCGAGGGTGCGGTCGATGCCCATGACCTCGCCCGTGCTCTTCATCTCCGGGCCGAGGATCGTGTCGACCCCGGGCAGGCGCTGGAACGGAAAGACGGACGCCTTCACGGCGACGTGCCGGATCGTGGGCTCCCGCATCAGCCCGAGACGCCGCAGCGTGTGGCCGAGCATGACCTTCGTCGCGACCTTTGCCAGGGGCACGCCGATCGCCTTCGAGACGTACGGGACCGTGCGGCTCGCGCGCGGGTTCGCCTCGAGGACGTACACGACGCCGTCGCGCACGGCGAGCTGGAGGTTGACCAGGCCGACGACCTTCAGCGCGCGACACACCCTGCGCGTGATCGTGCGGATGCGTTCGAGGACCTCGGCGGACAGGGTGCGTGCCGGCAGGACGAGCGTGGCGTCGCCGGAGTGCACACCGGCCTCCTCGATGTGTTCCTGGATCCCGGCGACGAACACGTCGGACCCGTCGGCGACGGCGTCGACGTCGACCTCCGTCGCGTGGTCCATGTACTTGTCTACCAGGATCGGATGGTCCTTCGAGACGCGCGCCGCAGAAGCCATGAACCGCTCGAGTTCGTCCTCCGTGTGGACGATCTCCATGCCCCGGCCGCCGAGCACGTACGACGGGCGCACGACGACCGGGTAGCCGATGCGCCGCGCGAGGGAGCGGACCTCTTGGAAGCTGAAACCCGACGCGCCGTCGGGCTGCGGGATGCGGAGACGGCGGAGGAGGGCCGCAAACTTGCGGCGGTCCTCGGCGAGGTCGATCGACCGCGCGGGCGTGCCGAGGATCCGCGTCCGCGACCGCATCCGGGTGAGCGCCTCCTGCAGGGGCATGGCCAGGTTGATCGACGTCTGCCCTCCGAACTGGACGATGACCCCCTCCGGCCGCTCCTCCTCCACGATGTTCAGGATGTCCTCGAGCAGGAGCGGTTCGAAGTACAGGCGGTCCGACACGTCGAAGTCCGTCGACACCGTCTCCGGGTTGTTGTTCGCGATGAGTGCGGTGATCCGCTCCTCCCGCAGCGCCTGGATCCCATGGACGCAGCAGTTGTCGAACTCGACCCCCTGGCCGATGCGGATCGGGCCGCTTCCGACGATGAGGACCTTCCGTCCGCCCCGGCGGGGCACTTCGCTGTGCCGCTCGTACGTCGAGTAGTAGTACGGCGTCCGAGCCTCGAACTCGCCCCCGCACGTGTCGACCATCTTGTACGTGACCCGGGGACGACGCCGACGCACGGCGGCTTCCGTCGCGCCCTGCAGGGCGGCGATGTACGCGTCGGCCAGACCGAGGCGTTTCGCCTCCCGGAGGACGCGCGCCGAGGCCCCGCCTGACCGCAGGCGAGCCTCGATCGACACAAGGTTGCGGATCTTCTCGACGAAGAACGGATCCCAGTCCGTGAGGAGGGAGACCTTCTCCACGCCCAGCCCACGCCGCAGGGCCTCCGCGACCGCGAACAGCCGCTTGTCCGTCGGGACGCGCAGCTCCTCGAGGAGGGCGTCGTCGGACCACGGCTCCGCCTCGAGGCCCAGCTTGCCGACGTCGAGGGACCGGACCGCCTTCATGAGGGCCTCCTCGAACGTCCGGCCGATCCCCATGACCTCCCCCGTGCTCTTCATCGACGTTCCGAGGCGGGCGTCCACGGTCGGGAACTTGTCGAACGGCCACCGCGGGATCTTCGCGACGACGTAGTCGAGGGTGGGCTCGAACGACGCGAGCGTCCGGGCCGTGACGGGGTTCGGGATCTCGTCGAGAGCGAGGCCGATCGCGATCTTCGCGGCGATCCGCGCGATCGGATAGCCCGTCGCCTTCGACGCGAGCGCGGACGACCTCGAGACGCGCGGGTTCACCTCGATCACGCGGTACTCGCCCGTCTGCGGGTGCACGGCGAACTGGATGTTGCAGCCGCCCTCGACGCGGAGGGCGCGGATGATCCGGAGGGCGGCGGATCGCAACGTCTGGTGGTCCGTGTCGCTCAACGTCTGCGCGGGGGCGACGACGATCGATTCCCCCGTGTGGAATCCCATCGGGTCGAGGTTCTCCATGTTGCAGATCGTGATGCAGTTGTCCGCGGAATCGCGCATCACCTCGTACTCGAACTCCTTCCAACCGAGGACGGACTCCTCGACGAGGACCTGGTGGATCCGGGAGTACACGAGGCCGAGGCGCACGATTCGCTCGAGCTCCTCGGGGGTCGTCGCGACGCCGCTCCCGCTCCCGCCCAACGTGTACGCCGCCCGGACGATCACGGGGTAGCCGCCGATCTCGTCGACGAATGCCCTCGCCGACTCCACGTCGGAGACCGCACGGCTTTTCGGGATCGGCTCGCCGATCGACCGCATGAGGTCCGCGAACCGCTCCCGATTCTCGCCCGCGGTGATCGCCTCGAGCTTCGTGCCGAGCAGCTCGACGCGGTACGTCGCGAGGATGCCGCGCTCCGCGAGCTCGCTGCACAGGTTCAGCGCCGTCTGCCCGCCCATGCCGCTCAGGATGCCCTGAGGCCTCTCCTTCGCCAGGATCTTCTCGAGGAACTCGACCGTGAGCGGCTCGAGGTAGACGACGTCTGCCGTGTCGACGTCCGTCTGGATCGTGGCGGGGTTCGTGTTCGCGAGGACGACCCGCACGCCCTCTTCGCGCAGCGAGCGGCACGCCTGGGTGCCCGAATAGTCGAACTGCCGTCGCGCGAGGCGGACCTCACGCGATTTCGGCTGCTTGACCGATGACTATCGGGCCGGAGCCGATCACCATCGCGGTCTCGATGTCTTCCCTCCTCGGGACCCGCCTCACCCCCTGAGACGTGCGACGAATTCGCGGAAGAGGTACCCGCTGTCCCAGGGTCCCGGCCGGGCCTCCGGGTGGTACTGGACGGACAGGATCGGCAGGCTGCGGTGGACGAGACCCTCGATGGTTCGGTCGTTCAGGTTCACGTGGGACACCTCGAACTCGGATTCGGCCAGGGAATCGGGGTCGACCGCGAACCCGTGGTTTTGGGACGTGATGTGCACGCGGCCCGTCCGCAGGTCCTTCACGGGCTGGTTCCCGCCGCGGTGGCCGAACTTGAGCTTGAATGTGCGCGCCCCGAACGCGAGGGCGAGAATCTGATGCCCCAGGCAGATGCCAAACATCGGGACGCGGTCGGCGAGCTCGCGCGCCGTCCGGACCGTCGACCGCAGGAGGTCGGGGTGGGCGGGGTCGCCGGGGCCGTTCGAGAGGATCACGCCGTCGGGGCGATGGACGAGGACGTCCTCGGCGGACGCGTCGTACGGCACGCGGACCACGCGGGCCAGGCGCTGTGCCTCCCGGAGGATGTTCGCCTTCACCCCGCAGTCCACGACGACGATCGTCCGCCTCGAGGGGCCCGGGTACTCGGTCGGCGAACGACAGCTGACCTCCGCGACGAGGTTCCGTGTCTCGGGATGCGGCATCCTGCGGACGTGGCGGATCGCGTCGTCGACCTCGGCGCCCGAAGGCACGAGCCCGGCCTTGAGGGTGCCGCGGCTGCGGATCTTCGTCGTGAGCATGCGCGTGTCCGCGCCCTGGAGGCCCGGGACACGATGGTCGTGGAGGAACCCCGCGAGGTCCGTCGCGCTCCGCGGATGGCTCGGCGTGCCGCACGCCTCCCGCACGACGAAGCCCGTGACCTGTACGCCGTCGGACTCCCTCGCTTCCGGGTCCACGCCGTAGTTCCCGATAAGCGGGTACGTCATGAGGAGGATCTGCCCGCGGTACGAGGGGTCCGTGAGGGCCTCCGTGTAGCCCGTCATGTTCGTGTTGAAGACGAGCTCCCCGAACACCTTCCGTCGAGAACCGAACAGCCCTCCCTCGACGACCGTTCCGTCCTCGAGGACGAGGGCGCCTTCCATTCGATGGACCCCGACCCCATCCCCACGCCGGATATTAGGGTTTGCGTCCGCATCTTTTTGGGACTGCGAATCGATCGCCGACACGTGCTCCAACAGGCCCTGGAACAGATGATCCGCGATCGCGGATGGAGCGTCGCGTCGGAGGGGCGCGTGATCACGGCGGTACGCGATGGCGACGAGCTCGTCGTCGCGTTCCTCCGGCACGGAGACGCGAAGGACTACGTCGAGCGCGTCGCGGATTCGTCCGCGATTCTCGCCGCGGTCCTGCTCGAGAAGACCCCGGCGGCCGAGGTCGTGCTCCTCGAGGAGGCCGGGGTCACGTGCTTCGCCCGCGAGGAGGTCGAGGACGTCGTCGTGATGGCGCTGATGGACAAGGCGGGCGCGGGCAGCGCCCCGTTCCTTCAACTCTTAGAGCGCGGCGAGGCCCTCGGCAGGTCGAGGTGATCGAGCCGCTCGACCATCTTGTCCCAGTGGGAGCCCTGCCAGTACACCTTGCTGCACGTCGGGCAGCGCCAGAACTCCTTGTGCCGGGACCGGACGCCCTCGGGCACGAGCTCCCGCACGGCCGCCGCGCACACCGGGACGACCGGGGTGTTGCACAGGGAGCATCTCGAGAGCGGGTCGACGATCCTCAAGGGCAGCGCCCGGGCAACTTCGCGGATCTGTTCCTCGAGCACGTCGCTGCCCACGCAGACCGCGCCGTCGAACCGAGCGGCGAGCTCCTTGTCCCGCGTGAGGAGGACGCGACCCTCCGCGCGGGCCTGCGCGATGAGCTCGCGGTCCTCAATCGCCGGCGGATACGCCGTGTCGTACCCCACGAACCGCAGCCAACGCGCAAGGCTCCCCAGCATGTGGTCGCACAGGATCCTCACGGGACCACCGTGTACTCCAACAGGACGCCGTCCCCGAGTCGCCCGACGCGGTCGAGACGGAGGTGCGCGGCCTCCTCGAGCGAGCGGACGCCCTCGCCACCCGCCAGCGTCGGGGCCGACTGGCCTCCGAGGACCGCGCTCGCGACGAACACCTTCACCTCATCGACGAGTCGGTGCCGCAGGAAGCTCCAGATGACCGTGCTCCCGCCCTCGACAAGGAGGGACCGGACGCCGCGCGAGGCGAGGTGGTCGAGGAGGGCACGCAGGTCGACCTCGTCCGCGCCCGCACGGAAGACGTCGGCCTTGGGGAACGTCCGCTCGCACTCCTCCGCCGTCGCGACGAGGGTCGGTGTGGAGCCGTCCAGGACGTGCGCCTTCGACGGCGTCTTCCCGTCCGAGTCGAGGACGACGCGCAACGGGTTGCGACCCTTCGCGTGCTCTCGCCGGACGGTGAGCTTCGGGTCATCCTTCAGGACCGTCCCGACACCCACGAGGATCGCATCGACCTGCGCACGCAGTCGATGCACGCGCCTCACGTCGTCGTCGTTGCTGATCCGAACCCCGCGGCCGTCGGCGAGGGCGATCTTCCCGTCGACACTCATCGCCGCGTTGACGACGACCCGGGGCCGCACATCGGCGTCAGAGGAGGCGTGCCGATAACAACCTTTCGGTGGACCGGGAACAGGTTCTTGTATCGCGACACCTCACGGATCGCCATGGCGTCGATGAAGGCGCACCTCAGGCGGGTCGGGCCGATGAAGTTCCAAGCGCAGGCGGAGGGCGCACCCGCGATTCTCCTCCACTCACCGCCGATGGGCGAGCCGAAGGACGCCCCGTCGCCGGTCCAGGCCGTCCTCCTCGCGGCGATGGGCTGCACCGCGGCGGACGTCGAGTCGATCCTCACGAAGGAACGGCAGGATGTGCGCTCGATCGAGATCGAGGCGGAGGCGGAACGGTCGGAGGAGGCTCCGAAGGTCTTCACGGGCATCCGCCTCCACTACGTCGTCCGCGGAGCGGGCGTCCGCGAGGCGAGCGTGAAACGGGCGATCGACCTGTCGACGGAGACGTACTGCTCCGTCGGCGCGATGCTCCGCCGCGGCGGCGTCGCATGGTCCACGAGCTACGAAA
>JBQTHW010000310.1:0-2238 GCA_052389495.1 Methanobacteriota archaeon
AGGGCCACCTAATCCTCGGCGGCCGGGACGCGCGGTCGAACGATCAGCTCGTGAAGAAGCACCTGAAGGAGGGCGACCGGTACGCCCACGCGGACGTGCACGGCGCGCCGTCGACGGTCGTGAAGGAAGGTTCTCGTGCGGGGGAAGGCACACTCCGGGAGGCGTGCGAGTTCGCCCTCGCGTACAGCAAGGCGTGGTCCGCCGGCCTCGCAGGCGGGAGCGCGTACTGGGTCCTCCCGGAGCAGGTCTCGAAGCAGGCGGAGTCCGGCGAGTACCTCCCGCGGGGCGCCTTCGTAATCCGCGGGAAGAGGAACTACCTGCACGACCTGCCGCTGCGCATCGCGATCGGCGAGGTCGAGATCGAGGGACACCGCAAGGTCATGGCGGGCCCCCTCTCCGCGGTCGTCGCGCGCTCGACGAGGTACGTCATCTTGGAGCCGGGGAGGGAGGACCGCGAGCGCCTCGCGAGGCGTCTCGCCGCGGCCCTCGAGGTGCCGATCGAGGAGGTCGCACGGCTCCTGCCGGCCGGAGGCCTGCGGGTCGCCGAGGCCGTGGGCCTCGCCCTCGACGCGGGCAGCCCCGCATCAGGTTGATAAGCTACGGCCGGGTCTCTCTCCGTCCGCACGTGGGTGTAGAGGCATGGGAGCGTACCTTCGTCTCTCCGTCCTGTTCGCCGCCCTGACGGCGATCTTCGTCTTCTTCGGGTGGGCCATCGGCACGTTCTGGCTCGGGAACGGGGTCGGCGCGATCGTGACGTTCCTCGTGCTGGCGGGCCTCATGAACCTGGCCGCGTACTTCCTGTCCGACCGGCTCGTGCTGTGGTCCTATCGCGCCCGATTCGGGTCGGAAGTCGACGCCCCCGGGCTGTACCGGGTCGTCCGCCTCGTCGCGCAGGAAGCGAACCTGCCCGAGATGCCGAAGGTGGCGATCGTTCCGACGGAGACGCCGAACGCGTTCGCGACGGGGCGCAACCCGCGGAACGCCGTCGTCGCCGTGACGCAGGGGCTCCTCCGCGCGCTGTCGGAGGACGAGCTGCGAGGTGTCCTCGCGCACGAGGTCGCCCACATCCGCAACCGGGACATCCTCGTCATGTCCGTCGCCGCGACGATCGCGGGGGCGATCGCCCTCCTCGCCCGCATGTTCTGGTGGAACAGCCTGTTCGGCGGCTCCCGAAATCGAGAGGGGAACGGCGTGACGGCCCTGCTCGCGGTCGTGGGCATGGTCCTCGCTCCCCTCGCCGCGGCGCTCGTCCAGCTCGCGATCTCCCGGAGCCGGGAGTACAAGGCGGACTACGTCGGCGCGAAGTCGAGCGGGCAGCCGCGCGCCCTCGCCTCCGCCCTCGAGAAGCTCGAAGCGGCGAACCGGCGCCGGCCGCTCACGTTCGGCAGCCCGACGTCCCAGGGCCTGTTCATCGTGAACCCGTTCGCGGCGAGTGCGTTCACACGCCTGTTCAGCAGCCACCCGCCGATCCGCGAGCGGGTCGCCCGGCTCCGGGCCCTCGCGCAGGGCGTCGACCGGTACTAGCCGGCTACCCGAACTCGTGCCCGACGTGCCGGCCGTGGCGCGCGTCGAGGTCGTGGATCTGCTCGCGGATCTCGAGGTTCGGCTCGAGGACCTCGAACTCCTCGAGGTACGCGCGGTCCTTGAACAGGACCGTCGAGCGGCCGTTCTTCGTCGTACGGACCATCAGGTTCAGGTCCCCGCCGCCCTCGGGGCCCTCGTAGAGGGTGTAGAAGCCGAGGAAGTGGCCGATCACCTCCTCGAAGCCGTGCTGCGGGTAGAAGAAGCGCAGACGGACGCGGTCCCCGGGATAGATGTCGAGCCGGTCGATGAGGCGCTCGTCGAGAATCTTCGCCTCCTTGAGGATCCGACGCTCCTCCGCGACCCCGTCCGTCTTCTCGGCCATGCGTCCGGAGAATAGAGAAGCGTCCCCCGGCTTAAAGGCGCTGGCCGGTCGAGCGATGGAAGGCGAGGCCGACGTCGACACGCCGCCGGCCGCGTCACCGGTCCGCCCGGCTACACGTCCATGTACCGGTAGAATTCGTACGGGGACGGCCGCAGGGTCGTCTGCAGGTTCTCGTCGATCTTGATCTCCTCGTACTTGTCGAGCAGGTCCTGCGTGAACACGGCCTTGAGGAACATGTAGTCCGTCTGCAGGAACTCGACGGCCTCCTTGAGGGATCCCGGCAGCTCCCGGACGCCGTACTCCTTGCGCTTGTGGGCGCTCAGGTGGTACAG
>JBQTHW010000311.1:0-2196 GCA_052389495.1 Methanobacteriota archaeon
ATCGCCGCCCTTCTGGTGTCTGGGATCAGTCTGGCGGCGTTCGCTCTCTCGGGAGCGCCCCCGTCCGCGAAGGACTTCGTGGTCCTTGCGGTGGAATACAAGGGGACCTTCGGCGCGAACGAGAGCCAGCCCGAGGGGACGGTCGTGAAGGCGTATCGATGGGATCCGAGCTACATCGAGGTGAACCGAGGCGACACGGTGACCCTGCGCATCTTCGGCGTGAACGGCGCCTCCCACCCGACGACGATCGACGCCTTCGGCCAGAGCTTCACGGTGTCCCGCGGGCGCTGGACGAACGTCACGTTCGTCGCGGACAAGGCCGTTCTCGCGGACATGGTCTGCCACGTCCCGGACCACACGGAGACGATGCACCTCCTGATCAACGTCCTCGGCTAGGGGTGCTGTCACCCGGGCATGTGCCCTCCGGCGACCTCGTCGGTCCCTCGGGGGCCCTGGGCGGAGGACCTCCTGCCTGGCCATGTACGGCCGCAGGGCCTTCGGGATTGTCACGCTCCCGTCGGCCTCCCGGTAGTTCTCGAGATCCCACGAGGCCCCGGAGACGTCGCCATCGCGGTCGAGTTTGAGGGTGTGGGGCACGAACTTCTCGCCGTTGACCCTCCCCGCGCTGACGTTGAGCCGCCGCGCCGGGGATTCTGCACCGTTCGCGGAGAACTAATCTCGGATGACGAATCCCGTTTGCCGGAGCTCGCGGAGCAATTCACGCGTGGTCCAGCAGGGAACGAGGTCCTGCTGCTTCAGATGCGGATCGTCGGACCAGATGCCGTCGCAGGGAAGGGCCAAGGCGGTCGCGACATACACGGCGTCGTCGGGATCGATCGTCGACATGGCCCTTGACGCCTCCCGGAGTCGCGCCCTCACGAGCTCTCCAGGCACGGGCATGACGTACGCCGCGATCGTTTGCAAGAGTTCCCGCGCGACGTCCTCGCGCATGCCGGTCCGTTTGAGCAGTTCCGGGAAGTGCTCCTCGATCTCATCGAAGACATCGTCGGGGACGAGGATCTGGAGGTCCGCTAGAGCGAGGATTCGCCGAACGGTGGAATCGCGCAGGAAGGCGGCGATGAGCACGTTGGCGTCCGCGACCAGCCGAGTGGGCGGCAGCGGCCTATCCCTTCTCCGCCTGGCGATATCGCTTCAGTAGGGATTCCTTCACCAAGTGGTCAAGGAAGTCCACGTCTTCGCCGGTGAGCACGCTCTTCGCCGCGAGGCGGTCCATCCGCTCAAGGTCGCGAATTTTCGAGGCGAGGATGCGACGCACGATCTCGCTCCACTTCACCTCGGGGTGGCGTTTCATCTTCCGGTGGAGGTCGTCGGGGACGCTGAGGGTCAGGTTCGGCATCGATGACGATTATGTGCGCTCACATAGTTCAACTTTCGCCCCTCGAACCCCGCCGTAGCGACCCATTCGGTTCGCGGATGGCCTCCTGTCCGTGCATGCGCGTCCGTAGGGCCTTCAGGATCGTCACGGACCCGTCCTCGTCCTGGTAATTCTCCAGGATCGTAACGAGGGCTCGGGACGTTGCATTGACCGTCGAATTGAGCGTGTGCGGCACGAACTTGTCGCCGCCGACCTTCTCGGGGCGGTCGTATGTCGCCTGCCGACCGAAGTCTAGGGAAGGAGATCGAGGAGTTCCCTCGTCCGGTAGATCCTCATGCGGGCCACATCCGGGAGCTCGAGGGTGCGGTCTCCCGTGACGACGCCATCCGCTTCGGTCGCTGCGGCGCACGCGAGCACGGGCGCGTCCTCTCGGTCACGCCGCCGCACCGACCATGCAGGGACGTGTCGGGCGTACTCGGCCCGAGGCACGAGCTTGCCGGCCGCAAGGACGGATTCCAGGCGGTCGAACGCTTCCGCTAGGTCGGGGTGGTCACCGAAGGTCCTCTCGATGACTTCGTAGACCTCGTCAACCACGTCCTCCGGATAAAGGAGCGTGAGGTCTCCGTGCAGAGCCGCGACGAGAAGGCGACGCTCGTTCCCCTCGAAGAACAGGCCCGACAGGATCGTGTTCGCGTCAGCGACGATCCGCATAGCGTTCTTTCCAGAGGCGCGCCTTCGCCTCCTTCACTCGATCAGCGAGCTTTTTCCGCGTGAGGCGAAGTTCCCTCCGCCTTCGTTCGAAGACGTCGAACATGCGCTCCAGGTCCTCCTCTCGGATCACGCGGACCGCGTCGCTCCCT
>JBQTHW010000312.1:0-12470 GCA_052389495.1 Methanobacteriota archaeon
GCCGACTGCCATCGGGGCACGTACCCGAAGACGGCCCACACGGGCACGATCGGAATCGCGGTCCGCGACGGATGGCGGGAGGCGGGCCTCGGCCGCGTCCTCATGGGGCGCCTCCTCGCATGGATGCCCGCGATGGGGCTCAAGAAGGCGGTCCTGAGCGTCTTCGCGACGAACGACCGGGCGCGTCGCCTCTACGCCTCGCTCGGCTTTGCGGAGGAGGGGGTTCTACGACGCCAGGTCAGGATCCGGGGGGCCTACGTCGACGAGGTTGAGATGGGGCTCTGGCTCGGCGAAGCGTGACATCCGCGGGTGAACCCTGAAGGCTTCGACGTACATACCTTACTGCGCAGATGCAGGCAACCCTATATCCGTAGGCTCCGTTCTGACCCGCGCAAGAGGGAACGAGATGGACACCCCCGTGCTCACGCGGATTCGCCGGATGGAGCCCTCGCTCGCGACGTTGCTGATCGTGACGGTCGGCGCGGTCGCCGTCGTCGGGCTCATCGCGGCCGCGACGTCGCCCATCGGCCTGTTGGTCGGAGACACGCAGTGGCAGCTGATCTCCGCGTTCCACGGTCTCGGCGCGACGATGTTGCTCCTGGGCGCGACGATCGCCGTCTACCTCTCCTGGCGACTGTTCGTCGGAGAGATACGGGCGTTCAAGGACCTCAAGTGGCTCGCGACCTTCTCCACGTTCATGTCCGCCGTGACGATCTCGTTCGGCACGTTGATCTACATCGCATACCGCGCGCAGGGCGGGCCGAGGAGCTACTTCCTCGCGAACCTGCCGCAGATCCACCAGATCTTCTTCGAATTCAAGGAGTTCATCGCGCTGTTCACCCTGCCGATGTTCCTGGCCTCGACGTACATCCTGTGGCGCTACGGCGACGGGCTCGTGCAGGACCGCGAGGCCCGCGCGGCCGCGAGCCTGCCGGTGCTCCTCGGCTGGGTCTTCCTGATCCTGGCCTACGTCCTCGGGGCCGCGATTCCGAAGCTCCGGGGGGTGTGAGCCATGGACATCGGGCACGAGATGGCGGGCCCCCGGAGCGTCGGGCTGCCCCTTCCGACGGGCGCGATGATCGCCGCGCTCTACGCGGCGGTGGCCGGACTGCTGACCCTCGCGTTCGTGAACATCGCGGCGGACGTCGACGGCGGGTTCCGCGCGTGGCTCACCCTGCACAACGGGATCGGCCCGTACAGCGGGAAGGTCGTCCTCATGCTCGTGGCCTGGGCCGTGGCGTGGCCCGTCCTCCACGTCGTCCTGCGGAGGCGCGAGGTCCCCGTGCGGCGGTGGTTCGGGGGGTTCCTCATCCTCTTGCTCGCCGCAACGGTCCTCGTGTGGCCGCCCGTCTTCGGGGCCATCGCGGACGCACTCGGGGGCGGATAGGCCCCCCGGAAACGGGACCGGATTGCACCCCGGCCCGCGCCACGACCGGGAAACCGCTGACCCGGCTACTCCGACGCGAGAATCGTTGCCTCGTGCTCGTCGACGATGAGCCCTCCGAGGCGCTGGAACGCGGCCTCGACGTTCTCCCCGCTCTTCGCGGACGTCAGGAAGTACGGACATCCGATGCGGGTCGCGAACGCCTCGATCTCCGCCGGTCCGAACTCCGCGCGGTCCGACAGGTCCTTCTTGTTCACGCACGCGACGATCGGCACCCGGCCGGCGACGCGCCGCACGCGTTCAATCCACTCGTCGAGCCCGTCGAGCGTCACGCGGCGCGTGACGTCGCACACCGCGAGGACCCCGTTCGTGCCGGCGAAGTACGCGTCCTGGAGGAGCTCCCGGAGGGACTTCTGGCCCATGATGTCCCAGATCCCGAGGTCCAGGCGGACGATGAGGTCGGCCGAAGCAAAGGGGACCTTGAGCTCCTTCTTTGAGACCTTTGTGCCGAGCGTCGTCAGGTAGTAGTCATCATAGAGGTTCAGGACGAACCGACGGATCAAGGACGACTTCCCGACGGACGCGTCCCCGACGAGACAGATCTTCTTCTTGACGTGCTTCGACTTCCGCACGGCGGGTGCCCTCGACGCGATGGCGGGCACGGACCGCCCGGACTACATATTCGTTTCCCAGCGGTTCTCCGAATTGAATCCCAGCCGCGGCACGGACGGCGGCCGTCAGCGCCCCTTCGCGACCGCCGTCACGGCCTTCGCGATCGCCGTCCCGGCCTCGCTGCACTTCGCGGATCCGCCGACGTCGTACGTGACGTGGGTGCCTTCCTTGAGGACCGATTCGACGGCCGCTTCGACGGCGACGGCCGCCTCACGCAGGGCCTTGTCGCCCCTCCGCCGGCCGAGCCATTCGAGCATCATCTGCGTCGCGAGGACCATCGCGATCGGGTTCACGACGTCCTTCCCGGCGTGCCGCGGCGCGCTCCCGTGGATCGGCTCGAACATCGCGTGCGCGTCGCCGATGTTCCCGCCCGCTGCCATGCCCATCCCGCCCTGCAGGACCGCCGCGAGGTCCGTCGTGATGTCCCCGAACATGTTCGACGTCACGGCGACGTCGTAAAACTCCGGCGCACGGATGATCCACTGGCAGAACGCGTCGACGTACGCGTAGTCGCGGGCGATGTCCGGGTAGCCGGTCGCGACCTCGTCGTACACCTTCCGGAAAAGCTTGCAGCCCGCCGTGACGTTCGACTTGTCGACGCACGTCACGCGGTGCACCCGGTCGGTTGGAGCGCCTCCGCGGCCCTTCGCGAGCTCGAACGCGAACCGGGCGATCCGCTGGGCGCCCTTGCGCGTGATCACGCGGCTGTCGACCGCGAGTTCGTCGACCCCGCCCCGTGTCAGGAGGCCCCGCGTCGGCGTGTACAAGCCTTCCGTGTTCTCCCGCACGATCACGAAGTCGACCTTGCCCGCGTCCCACACCTGCTTGAACGTGTCGTGCACCTTGTGCGGCACGTTGACGTAGAGCTTCGTCGGGCGGACGTTCGCGTAGAGGTCGAGGCCGAATCGGAGGCCGAACAGCACGCCGATCCCGGCGAGGTCGCCGTTCGCGAGGACGGCGTCCGGGCGGCCGACGGCCCCCAGGAGGATCGCGTCCGCCGCCTTGCACGCGTCGAAGCAGCCGTCGGGCCACTCCGCGCCCGTCTCGAGGTAGTATTGCCCGCCGATCGGGAACGGGACCCGCTCGAACGCCACGCCGTAGGCGGCCTCGACCGCGTCGAGGACCTTCACGGCCTCGCGCATGACCTCGGGACCCGTTCCGTCGCCGGGGAGCAGGACGAGGTTGTAGGCCATCCGGGCGCGGAAGCCTCCGTGGCCAAATAAGGGTTGCCTCGGTCCTCCCTGAATCCGAGGGATCTCTCAAGTTACGAGGGTGCCGCACGACGAGCAGTACAGTTTCGAATCCGGGACGGCGGCGCCGCACACGAAGCACGGCTTGAACCCCGCCGGGACGCGGACCTCCATGACGGGTCCCTCCTTCGGGACCTCGGCGGTCTTCCAGATGCGCGCGATGCGAACCATCACAAATCCGAAGAACGGTGCGGTCACGAGACCGACGAACAGCAAGGCGAGGAAGCTCGGGAGCACAACCCCGAACCCTGGCAAAGCCTCCATCGAGTCGCCCCTCAAAGCCGGGAAGAGCGCGTCGAGAGCGGCGAGCACGAGCAGGGACGCTGGAATCAGGACCAGGCTGAGAACGAGACCGTGGACCAGGTAGACCCGCCAGCCGCCGCGTACATCGAACCAGAGCAACCGGGTGAAGAACGAGTTCACCGCTCCGATGAGCATGAACAGGAGCAGGATGCCGATGAAAATCCCGATCCAAGAGCCGAGCACGGCCAGGACGACGAACACGAACGCGAACGGGACGAGGAGGACGAGGAACGTGAGGTTGAAGGCGTAGGCGTGCGCCAGGTACTTCAGGATAGGCCACCAGGCCGGGCTGGACCTCTCCTCCGCACGGCCTTCCGGATCCATCGCCGCGCACCCACCCCGACTTCGAATCCACCGTCGCATTAAGTCGCTTTCGGTGCGTCCTGGGGATGTCGAGGAGCCAGCTCCGCGCGGAGCTTCGGGACGAGGCCCCCTGCCCGGAGGATTTCCAGGATGTTCGGCGGAAACGGGGTGAAGGCGACGGCCTCCCCCGACGGCAGGACGACATGGCCCGATTCGAGCTCCACCGTGATCACGTCGCCCTCTTTCACACGGTCGTGAAGGCCCGGGCATTCGATGACCGGGAACCCGACGTTAATCGCATTCCGATAGAAGATCCGCGCCAACGTGTTCGCGACGACGCACGCGATCCCCGCGCCCCGCAAGGCGACGACGGCCTGTTCGCGGCTCGAACCACAGCCGAAGTTGCTCGCCGCAACAAGGATGTCGCCGGCATGGACCTTCTTCGAGAACTGCGGGTCCACGGCCTCCATCGCGTGCTCCGCGAGCGCCTTCGGATCCATCGACCCGAGGTGACGCCCCGCAATGATGTGATCCGTCGAGATGTCGTCGCCGAAGAGCCAGACGCGGCCTTGGAAGCGGGTTTGCATCGCCGCCTCCGAAAAGCGGTAGTAGGCAAAAGCCTGTCGGGCCGCGCCTCGCGGTTCCCGGACCCCGGTACGATCCTTGGAGTCGGCTTCACCTCGGGGGATGGATACTCGTCGCCGTGGACGCGACGTGGGGAATCGCAACATCCTCATCATCGTCTCTCGGTAATGGGCCTCATGGCCGGTGGATGCGTTTCGAGACATCCCTTCCAGCAGTCGTCGAGGAGACATGAACTACTGGGCTCGGAATCCTCCGCTCAGGCTACGGACCCGCAGGTAACGTACTTGTAGTGACTGCATCCTTGCCGCCATCGGATGGCTCCATCGGACGTGGGAATCGTGAGAGCGACGGTTCGCGCGTTCTCCCAGGACGGCGGGCGGTCCGTCGACATGCGGCTCATTGTCGACACGGGTTCGACGCTGACGTGGATCCCCTCGACGATCGCGCAGCGGTTGGGGATTCGCCCCACGGACGTCGTGCGATTCCGCACGATCGACGGCACCTACGTCGAACGGCCCGTTGGGGACGCACCGGTCGAGTGTGCGGGGAGGCGGGGTGTGATCGGTATCGTGTTCGCGCGCGAGGGCGACGCGGAGGTCCTTGGTGTGACGGCCCTGGAGCGCCTCGGGCTCCAGGTCGATCCGGAAACCGGCAGCCTTCGCAAGGTGGATGCGTACCTGGCGTTGGCCACCTAGACGTTGCGCGGATCCACGATCTCCCCGTGGATGGCCGCGGCGGCGACGGTATAGGGAGAGGCCAAGTACACCTGGGCCTCCGGGCTCCCCATCCTCCCAGGGTAGTTCCGGTTTGTCGAGGAGATGCAGACCTCTCGTGGCGCGAGGACACCGAGGTGGCCTCCAAAGCAAGGGCCGCAAGTGGACGACGTGAACGTCGCACCCGCCTCGAGGAAGACGTCCGCGAGACCCTCCTTGACGGCCTGGCGGTAGATCCCCTGCGACGCGGGCGTCACGATCATCCGGACGCGAGGTGCGATCTTCTCCCCCCGCAGGATCTCCGCGGTCGCCCGGAGGTCCTGGATCCGCGCATTCGTGCACGAGCCCACGAAGGCCATGTCGATCTTCGTGCCGAGGACGTCTTCGATCGGCTTGACGTTTGCGGGGTTGTCCGGGCAGGCGACCTGAGGCCCCATGCCGTCGAGGTCGAGATCGTACACCTGCGCGTACCGTGCACCGTCGTCCGCGTCGATCGGTCGATACGCCGCGCCCGAGCCGACGTCCTCGAGGTACGCCTTCGTCGTGCTGTCCGCGGGGACCATCCCCGCCTTCGCGCCCATCTCCGTGGTCATGTTCGACAGCACGAATCGTTCGTTCATCGGGAACGCTCGAATCGTGTCGCCGCGGAATTCGACGGCCTTGTACGACGCGCCATCGTCCCCCGTCGTCTGGATGACCTTCAGGATGACATCCTTCGCGCCCGTGCGCCTGTCGAGCTTCCCGCGGACGACTACGTTCAGGGATTCCGGGACCTTGAGCCACAGCTTCCCCGTCGCCATGACCGCGGCGGTCTCCGTGACGCCGATGCCGGCGGCGAACGCCCCCATCGCGCCCGCCATGTTCGTGTGGCTGTCCGATCCGATCACCAGGTCGCCCGGGTGGACGTAGCCCCGCTCGACGACGAGCTGGTGGACGATCCCGTGGTCGCCGACGTCGTGGAAACGCTCGATGCCCTGCGCCCAGCAGAACTCGCGGATCGCCTGATGCATCTTCGCGAAGTGCTCGTTCGGCGGCGGGACCCAGTGGTCGACCGTGACGACGCACCTCGACGGGTCCCACACCTTGCCGACGCCGATCTCCTCGAACGGCTTGATCGCGAGGGCGAGCATCTCGTGCATGTACAACAGGTCGACGTAGCCGTCGACGATCTGCCCGGGTCGCACGGCGGCGCCGCCGCTCGCGCGGGCGAGGATCTTCTCCGCCATCGTCATGCCGGGCATCGCGACCGGGACCTCAAGGCGGGGTGCCTTCATAAAGGTGGTCTCCTAACTCTCTCCCTTCGGCGACGTCGACAAGGCCGCGCGGCACATCCCGACGCGGTGACGCCGTGCGCGCCCATGCCAGGAGTCGCGAGGCCTCCGTGTCCCCGCGAGTGTCCGGCATCAAGGAGGAGACGCCCGACCTCCCCCTTTGGGCGGACACAAGGCTTTACGGAAGACCCGCGTGGCCGACGCCGTGCAATCCCGCCTCGTGCAGGGTCCCGCGTACGCGATGCTGTGCGTCATCTGGGGCTCCACGTGGCTCGCAATCAAGATTGGGCTCGGGGGAGCGCCGCCGTTCCTCGCGGCCGGCTTGCGGTTCGCGCTCGCCTCCGTGGTCCTGCTCGCGGCCGTGTCCCTTCTTCGGTCGAAGCTCCCGCGGACGCGAACGGAGTGGGCGCTCGTCGGGTACTTCGGGATCGTCCTGTTCACCGCGGACTACGGCCTCATCTACTGGGGCGAGGGAAACGGGGTCGAGAGCGGGCTGTCCGCGATCCTCTTTGCGACCTTCCCGTTCCAGACGGCGCTGTTCGCGCACTTCCTGATTTCCGACGATCGGCTCAGCGCACGCAAGGCCGCCGGCGTCGCGGTGGGCTTCGGCGGGGTCCTCCTCGTCTTCCGAGGCCAACTCGAGGCCGCGGGACTACCGAAACTCTTCCCGATGCTCGCCGTCGTCCTCGCGGCGACGTGCGCCTCGACCGCGACGGTCGCGCTGAAGCGATGGGGCCACGAGACGGATCCGGTCAGCTTCAACGCCCTGTCGATGGGCGTCGGCGCGCTCGGGCTCGCGGCGGTGTCCGCCGGGGCGGGGGAGGCTTGGGCCGTCCCGTCCTGGCCCGAGGGGATCCTCGCGATCCTGTACCTTGGCCTCGCCGGATCCGTCGTCGCGTTCGTCGCGTACATGTGGCTCCTCCGCCGCCTGCCCGTGACGACGATGTCCTACGTGATCCTCGTCACGCCGATCGTCGCGGTGTTCCTCGGCGTGGCCGTGGGGAACGAGGTGTTCGATCCACTCGCCCTCGTCGGTGCGACGGTCACGCTCGGAGGGATCTACCTCTCGACGTCGAAGCGGGCCGCGGCGCGGGGGCGCGGCTCGATGGGACCCGGCGTGATCCCCGACCCGGCGCCCGCGGATCCGCCCCGCCCGAAGGACTGAGCCGGACCTACTCCCGCACGCGGGACGGGACGCGGATGCCGGCCTTGCGGGCGAGGGACCAGAACTCCTCGTCCGACACGCCCCGCCGGCGCTCCTCCTGGGCGCGGTACGTCTCGACGAACGCCCGCAGGTCCTCCTTGGACCGGCCCTCCGCGAGCTCCTTGATCGCGGCGACGAGGCGTGCGACCTCGTCCGGCGTCGCTCCGGCGCCGCCCTCCCGGAGCTTCTCCTCGACCGCCGTCGAACCCGTGTGCTTCCCGAGGATGAAGGCCCGCCGCCGGCCGACGGCCTCCGGCTGGATCGGCTCGTACGTCGCCGTGTGCTTGATCATGCCGTCCGCATGGATCCCGGACTCGTGGGAGAACGCGTTGTAGCCTACGATCGGCTTGTTCACCCCGACGGGCACGCCGCTGAGTCGCTCGACGAGGCGCGAGAGCTCGTAGAGCCGCGTGGGGTCAATCCCCGTGTCGTGGCCGTACAGGGCCTCGAGCGCCATGACAAGCTCCTCGAGGCTCGCGTTGCCGGCGCGCTCCCCGAGGCCGTTCACGGTCGCATGGGGGATCTGGACGCCCGCCTCGCAGGCCGCAAGGCTGTTCGCCACGGCGAGGCCGAAGTCGTTGTGCCCGTGGAAGGACAGCTCAATCGGCCGGACGGCCGCGCGGAACCGCTCGACGAACCACGCCACGGCGGACGGCGTCATGACGCCGACCGTGTCGCAAATCACGGCTCGCGTCGCGCCGGCGTCCGCGCACGCGTCGTAGAGCCGCGCGGCGTACTCGAGGTCCGCCCGGAACGTGTCCTCCGTCACGAACGAGACGCGCACGCCGTGCGCCACGGCGTACTCCGTCTCCCGGACACTCGCCTCGAGGACCTGCTCCCGGGTCATCCGGAGCTTGTACTTCATGTGGAGATCCGAGCACGCGATGAACAGGGCGATCTCGTCGACGTCGCAGGCGATGCACGCGTCGACGTCCCCTCGGACCGCGCGGGACGCGGCGACGACCGTCGCGCGAAGGCCCTCGCCCGCGATCGCCTTCACGGCGCGGGACTCCTCCTTCGAGACGACGGGGATGCCGACATCTAGGATCGGCACGCCGGCCTCGTCGAGGCGCCGCGCGATGTCGAGCTTCTCCTCCGGGGTGAAGGCGACGCCGGGCGTCTGCTCCCCGTCGCGGAGGGTCTCGTCCCAGATGCGGATCCCCGTCGGAAGCCGTGCGCGGAGGCCCGCCTCCGCGACGTAGTCCCGGATGAGCCGCTCGCCGCCGATCGTCGACCGCCTCGCGTCGCCGACGTAGGGGGAGAGGCCACTTGAACCTCACGACTCGGGAATCGGACGGGCGACGGAAGAGCCTTTATCGGCGGCGGGGCGGTTCCCGGGGGTCGTGGCGAAACCGATCCGGTCGGGTCCGGAGTTCGAGGCCGCGTTCCCCGTGAAGGGGAAGGTCCTGCAGGCGATCGTGTGCGACTGCGAGGAGGAAGGCTACCTCCGGCTGCGCGTCGCGCGGCATCCGGACAAGGGCTGGTCGTACGATCCGAAGGACGCGTCGACGTTCCTCGACGTCCACGGGCTCGACCCGCGGGACGCGTACCGCAAGGTCCGCGCGGGCGAGTGGGCGGAGGGGCGTGTCGTGTGCTTCTGCTACCTCAAGACGGTGTGGTCGAAGCGGATCGAGATGGTCGGGAGCGTCCTCGAGAACGGGACGCGCCTCGTCGGCCGGTCCGCGGTGGCCGACGCCGTGACGATCGACTTCGGCCTGTTCGAGGCCCGCCTTGGTTTCGAGGACGAGGCGACCCGGAAGAAGGTCCTCAAGGACGCGGGCCTCCACGATGGCGCGTTCGTCGCGACGGACGTCGGCGTGGACATCGAACTCAAGCGGTGGGGGTCGAAGGAGCAGATCCTGCGTCGCTGAGGCGGCGAGTCGGGCGAGATTCGGGCCCCACGCGGAACAAGCCCCTTAAGCTCGGACGTGAGTCGGACTCATGATGGCGCTCCGGCGTGTGACGGCGAAACGGGTCGTCGCCTTCGTCCTCGCGGCGATCGTGGTCGCCGGGGCGTGGTACCTCGCCTCTCCCCTCTTCATCACAACGAACGCGAACGTGGGCCCGCCGGCCGGCTTCACGCAGGTCGTGAAGCAGGGCACGTGGCAGGGCGCGGACGGCGTGCACCGCGCGAGCGGCGTCGCGAAGCTTCTCACGGATGGTCAAGGAGGGTACGTCCTCCGTCTCGAAGACTTCAGCGTCACGAACGGCCCGGACATCGAGTTCTTCCTCTCGACGGACGCGGCGTACGACGGCGCGGACGTCGGCCTGGGGGACGTCGGCGCGACGACCGGCAGCTACAACGTCGCGATCCCGGCAGGCACGGACGTCGCGTCGTACGACTACGCGATCATCTGGTGCGTGCCCTTCCGCGTCCTGTTCGCGACCGCGCGCCTCGCATAGCCTGCGCTGCCGGGCTAGGGTCGCTTCTCGCGAGCTCGGGCGACCGCGGCCTTGTAGGCGTCGTCGTAGAGAAGCTGCGTCGCGTGCTGCGCCTCGAGGACGAAGCGATTCCGATACGGCTTCTCCTCGCCCTCGACGAGAGCACGCTTGATCGCGCGCACGGCCGCGGGCGGCTTCTCCGCGAAGGTTCGTGCGAGGGCTTTCGCCTGATCGAGGACGCCCTCCGACGGGGCCAGGTGGTCAACGAGGCCGAGGCGGAGCGCGTCGATCGCCCGGACGGCCTTCGCCGCGAGCAGGATCTCGATCGATCGGGACCGTCCGAGCACACGATGGAGCCTCGCCGTGCCACCGTGGGACGGCATCCACCCTATGTCGACCTCCGGAAAGGAGAACGTCGCGTCGTCCGCGGCGAACCGGACGTCGCACGCGAGTGCGATGTCGAGGCCCGCGCCGCGACACATGCCTTGGATCGCCGCGACCGTGGGCTTTGTGAGATGTTCGAGGGCCCACGTCGCGTCCTGCCCGCGGCGAACCTCCTCCTGCGCGTCCTTGGTGCTCAACCCGGCCCATTCGTGCATGTCGAGGCCCCCGGAGAAGTGCCGCGCGCCCGCGCCCGTCACGACGACCGTCCGGACCGCACCATCCTTCTCGAGTGCGGCGACCCGCTCCACGAGAGTCCGGATCATGTCCCTCGTCACGAGATTGAGGGGCGGGTTGTCCAGGAGGAGCATCGCGACGCCGTCGTCCCGGACGACCTCGATCTTCGATGTCGCGGGCACGCCACCACCGCTCCGGCGCGAGCGTCCGGGCGACACATAATCGTTTCGAGGGCGCGCGTCCACTACCTTTAACGTGCGTCGAGGCGTTTCGCGGCGGCGAGGGGAGGACGTGCTCGAGCGACCCTGGCACAAGCACTGGCCCGAAGGCGTCCCGAAGACGATCGACTACCCGGACATCGCGGTCCACGAGCTCCTGCGGAGGGCCGCGCGGGCGTACCCGGAGCGGGTCGCCCTGTCGTTCTACGGCGCGACGACGACGTACCGGGACCTCGACGCCCAGGCGGACCGGTTCGCCGCGGGCCTCACGAAGGTCGGCGTGAAGCCTCTCGACCGCGTGTCCCTCGTCCTCCCGAACACGCCCCACTTCTTCGTCGCGTTCTTCGGCGTCCTCCGAGCCGGCGGGATCGTCGTGCAGACGAATCCGCTGTACACCCCGCGGGAGCTGGAGCAGCTGTGGAACGACGCGGGCGTCGAGACCGTCGTCACGCTCGACATGTTCTGGCACAACGTGTCGAAGGCCCGGCCCGCGACGCACGTGAAGCGGGTCGTCGTGTGCGACGCGGCGGACTACCTGAGGGCGCCGCTCCGGCAGCTGTACCCGATCAAAAGGAAGCGGGACCTCCGGAAGGCAGGCCACTGGCCGCTCGCAATCCCGGAGGAGCCCTGGGTCCACCGCTTCGTCGACGTCCTCGAGACGACCGCGGCCCCGGGACGCGAGCCGCCCGTCATGCCCGCTTCCGACGTGGCCGTCCTCCAGTACACGGGCGGAACGACGGGCACCCCGAAGGGGGCGATGCTCACGCACCGGAACCTCGTCGCGAACGCCCACCAGACCGCGTCGTGGCTGGGGACCCAGGGGAGCGGAGGGCAGGAGCGGTTCCTCGCCGCGATCCCCCTCTTCCACGTGTACGGCCTGACGACCGTCATGCTCGTCCCCCTCGTCCTCGGCGCGATGGTCATCCTCTATCCGAACCCCCGGGAGATCCCGCAGATCCTCAAGCTCATCAACCGGACGAGACCGACCCTCTTCCCGGGCGTCCCAACGATGTACATCGCGATCCTCCGCAACCCGAAGGTGGGGAAGTACGACCTGCGGTCGATCAAGGCGTGCGTCTCGGGGGCCGCGCCGCTGCCGAACGAGGTGCGTCACGAGTTCGAGAAGGTCACGGGCGGTCGGATCGTTGAGGGCTACGGGCTCACGGAGGCCTCGCCCGTCACGCACGCGAACCCGCTCGTGGGCGTCGTGAAGGAGGGGATCGGCATCCCGTTCCCGGACACGGACGCGCGCGTCGTCCACGCCGACGACCCATCGAGGGAGCTCCCGCAGGGGGACGTCGGCGAGCTGGCGGTCCGAGGCCCGCAGGTCATGAAGGGCTACTGGAACCGACCCGAGGAGAGCGAGCAGGTGCTGCGGGACGGCTGGCTCCTCACGGGGGACATCGCGCGCATGGACGGGGACGGCTACTTCTTCATCGTCGACCGGAAGAAGGACATGATCATCCGCGGCGGGCTCAACGTCTATCCGCGCGAGGTCGAGGAGGTCCTGCACGAGCACGCCGCCGTGCGCGAGGCCGCCGTCGTGCCGGTCCCGCACCCGATGCTC
>JBQTHW010000313.1:0-4383 GCA_052389495.1 Methanobacteriota archaeon
CGAGCTCGCGCACGTTGTCCTCGACGAGGTCCGCGATGAGCGCGAGGACCTCCGGCTCGATCGCGCGCTTCGCCTCCATCGCGCGGAGTTCGAGGATCGCGATCCGGGTGCCCCGGTCGGGAGCCTGGATGTCCGTCACGAGCCCCGACTCGAACCGCGAGACGAGCCGTTCGTCGAGGTCGGGGATCGACTTCGGAGGGCGGTCGCTCGCCATCACGATCTGCTTGTTCGCGGCGTGCAGTTCGTTGAACGTGTGAAAGAGCTCGTCCTGGATCTCGGGTCGCCCGCTCAGGTACTGGACGTCGTCGAGGAGGAGGCAGTCCACCCCCCGGACCCGGCTCCGGAACGAGGCGAGATCGCCCCGATCCCCGGACGCGAGGAACTCGTTCGCGAACGACTCCCCGGACAGGTACAGGACCTTCTGGTCCTTCGCCTGGGACGTCCGCAGGTTCCCGATCGCGTGGAGGAGGTGCGTCTTCCCCAGGCCGGGACCCGACGTGATGAGGAGGGGGTTGTACGCGCGCTCCGTCGGCTTCGCGGCGGCGATCGCCGCGGCGTGGGCGAAGCGGTTCGAGGGGCCGACGACGAACGCCTCGAACGTCTGCTCGAGGATCAGGTTCGTCGCGGGGTCTCGGGTGACCTCGGGACCTTCCATCGCCCTCGCGACGTCTTCCGGTGCGGGCGACGCCCCCTTGGCCCCCAGGGGCCCGTGCTTCGCCACGATCTGGACGACCTTCCGCGCGCGCTCCTCGGAGTCCCGCTCCCGCGCGTCCTCGAATTCCTTGCGCGAATCGACCTGGCGGCTGCGCTCGATCGCATCGCGAAGGCTCTCGAGTTCCGTGTCCAGGTCCGCGTGCCGGATTGGATCGCGCAGCTTGTCCCGGAGCGCCTTCGCGCGGTCCTCGAAACCCGTCGTGTCGACCTGGTCGAGCGCCGCGCCGACCGCCTCCGCGCGGACGATCGCCTCCTTGAGCGTGAGGAACGGAATCGTGAGGGACGACGGGTCCCCGTCGAGGAGCGCGGTGACGGAGGAGACGTCGTAGCCCTTCGCCTTCCACGTCGCCAGCTCGCGTTCGACCTCCGCGCGGGTCACGGGCTGCGGAACCTTCGGCTTGCGCAGGACCTTCGCCGGCCGCTCGAGGACCGCGTCCGCGTATTCCTTGACGAGACCGTCCATGTCGACGCGCGCGTGGAGCTCGATCACGCACCCTTCGTCGTAGGAGTCCTGCCACACCTGCTTGAGGGCCGCGCGCCCCTTGAGCCGCGCAGCCGCGCGCTGGTGGAGGCTCGCCTCCGGGTTCCCCGACCGGAGGAGGACGACGCCCTCCGAGCGCGCTCCCTTGTCCGTCCGGACCGTGCGCACGTACCCGGAGAACGAGTACTTTTTGAGGTCCAGGAGCAGCTGCTTGAGGACCGTCGTGCCGCCCCTCGTCGTGCGGATGAGTTTGCCCTCTGGGAGGAGGAGGTCCTGAGGCGTGCGGTTCCCTCGGTCGCCCGACGATTCGGGGCCTCTCCCTAAAAAGCTTGCAAGTCAGTTTCCTCTATTGAGAACAGGAGCGACGGATTGACGGCGTGCCGCGTCGGCTCGAGCCACGCGGCGCGGGAGAACGCGAGGAGCCGCGGCGAGGGCTCCGCCGGAAGGGCGACGCGCACACGCCCGGCCTCGTCGACGGCGAGGAGGCCGACCCCCTCCGCCTCGAACGCCGCGCGGTGGCGGTGCGCGCGTGCCGCGCGGTCGAGCGGCATCGCGACCCAGCTCCAGTCCGCCGCGAGCTGGTACGCGACCGCTTGGCGCAACGCCTCGGACCAGTCACGCACCTTCAACTCGACGGCCGCGACGCGACCCCAGCGGACCCCGACGAGGTCCGCACGCCGGCCGACCATCGCGACTTCGTCGTGCACCTCGAAGCCGTTCGACCGCAGCCATGTCGCGACCGGCGGACGGAGGTCCGCCTCGAGACGGAAGCGCACGTTGCGGGACATGCGACGTCCGCGGAAAAGCGTGACGGGGGGATCGCGGAAAAGCCTATTAGCCCGCCCCAGTTTGCCACGCGCCCATGGCCCGGGATTACTTCACGATCGACGACTTCGACCTCTCGGGCCGGACCGTCCTCGTGCGCGTCGACATCAACTCGCCGATCGATCCGACGACGGGCCGGATCCTGAGCGACGCGCGGATCCGCCAGCATGCGGGGACGATTCGAGACCTGCGCCACGCGAAGGTCGCCGTCCTGGCGCACCAGTCGCGCCCCGGAAAGGACGACTTCACGACCCTCGAGGCCCACGCGGAACGCCTCGCCGCAGTCCTGGGGCAGCCCGTGACGTATGTCGACAGCCTCTACGGGCGTCACGCGATCGAGGCGATCGAGGGCCTCCGGCCCGGCGACGTCGTCGTCCTGGAGAACACCCGCTTCTACTCGGAGGAGGAGGCGCTCGCGGACGCGAAGCCCGACAAGATGACGAGAGCCCACATGGTCGTGCGCCTGGCGCCCCACGCGGACTACTTCGTCCTCGACGCGTTCGCGGCGGCCCACCGCGCGCAGCCGAGCCTCGTCGGGTTCTGCGAGGTTCTCCCGACCCTCGCGGGCCGCGTCATGGAGCGGGAGCTCACGATGCTCACGAGGGCGTTCCAGAGCAAGGACCGGCCGAAGATCGCCGTCTTCGGTGGCGTGAAGGCGGGTGACTCCCTCGCGATCGCGGAGCACACGCTCGCCGCGGGAATCGTCGACCGCATCCTGACGACCGGCGGCGTCGCGAACCTGTTCCTCCCGGCCGCCGGCGTCGACGTCGGCGGACCGACGTCGGACTTCATGGCGCGCGAGATCGACGGGTACGAGGCGCTCGTCGGACGCGCGAAGAAGCTCCTCGCCGCGAAGCGGGACCGGATCCTCGTGCCGACGGACGTCGTCGTGAACGACCGGAGCCGCCGCAAGGCCGTCCTCGTGTCGGAGCTGCCGTCGGACCTCCAGGTGTACGACATCGGGCTCGACACGATCGCCCGCTACGCGGACGAAATCCGGCGGGCGAAGACGATCATCCTGAACGGCCCCGCGGGTGTGTTCGAGCTCGAGGAGTTCTCCGTCGGCACGAGGGAGATCTTTCGCGCGGTCGCGGACGCGGACGCGTTCACGGTCGTCGGCGGCGGGCACACCGTGGCGGCGGTCGAGCAGCTCGGGCTCGGGAACGCGTTGGACCACGTGAGCACGGGGGGCGGCGCGCTAATCCACTTCCTCGCGGGGAAGGAGCTGCCGCCCGTCGCCGCAATGAAGCGGTCCCGCGCGAGGTTCGCGGCATCCCACGCATGATTCGTCGCGCGGTGGAACAGGATTAAGTAACGGGCCGGGTTCGCCGACTCGTGGCCCTGGCCTGGCTCCGGAAACCGCAAGAGTGGGGCGTCGAGCCGGTACCGCCGGAACGGCGGAACCTACGCGGGGTCGACCTAGGGGTCCTCTGGTTCAGTCTCGGGGTCGGCCTGCTGGTCCTGTTCGCCGGCGCGCTCCTCGTGCTCGCCTTCGGCCTGAGCCTGTACGAGGTCCTCGTCGTGAGCGTACTCGGTTCCGTGATCGGCTCCCTGATGCTGGCGGCCGCGGGGGTTCCCGGATCCCGACACGGCGTGCCGACGATGGTGAGCCTCCGGCCGGTATTGGGCCGCCTCGGCTCGTGGATCCCGAGCGGGCTCAACGCGGCCCAGCTGTTCGGCTGGGCCTCGTTCGAGCTCATGATCATGGGCGTTGGGGTCGCGGCGGTGTCCGGCCCGGTCCTCGGCGACGTGGCGACGTCTGTCGTGTGGATCGGCGCGCTCGCCGTCTGGGTGACCCTCCTCGCCCTCGGCGGACCCCTCGTCGTGATCCGGCAGTGGCTCGAGCGGGTCGCCGTCTGGCTCGTCATCGCGAGCACCGCGTGGCTCAGCGTCGTCGTCCTGACGGACCCCGCGTTCGTGGAGCGGTTCTTCGTGCCGGGGACGGCGGGGGAGCGCCCGCTCGGACTCGCGTTGGACCTCGTGATTGCGCTGCCGATCTCCTGGTGGCCCCTCGTGTCGGACTACAACCGCTTCGCACGACGGCCTCGCGAGAGCTTCACGGGGACGTTCCTTGGCTACACGCTGAGCAACTCGTGGTTCTTCTTCCTGGGCGCGGCAATCCTTGTCGTGTTCGGCCTCGCCGGGGCGAGCAGCGGCCCCGTGGCCTTCGT
The DNA here is from genome assembly GCA_052389495.1 of Methanobacteriota archaeon. Classification (GTDB taxonomy): domain Archaea; phylum Thermoplasmatota; class Thermoplasmata; order RBG-16-68-12; family RBG-16-68-12; genus RBG-16-68-12. The sequence goes on from JBQTHW010000313.1 coordinate 4,192, forward strand.
GCGGGCGATCGTCGGGACGCCGCTCGGCTTCCTCGTGCTCCTGCTGATCATCGTCGACGAGACGGACAACGCCTTCGCGAACGTCTACAGCACGGCGGTCACGATTCAGAACGTCGTCCCGCGCGCCCGGCAGCGGCGGCTCATCGTCGCGACCTCCGCGATCAGCTTCTCGCTCGGCTCCCTCGTCGCGAG
>JBQTHW010000314.1:0-1890 GCA_052389495.1 Methanobacteriota archaeon
GACGCCGAAAGCCGAGGGATGAACGGGACGATGTGGGCCCTCCTGCTCGTCCTCCTGGCCATCTTCACGGGGCTCATCGGGGGCATCATCCTCCTCGTCGTCTACCTCGTGGTCCGGGGCAACCACCCCGTCGGCGGGCGGCCGATGTACGCGCCGTACGGATATCCGCCCCCCGGATACCCGCCCTACGCAGGGATGCCGCCACCCGCGCCTCCTCCCGCCCCGCCCGTCCAGCCCTCCGGCACAACGACGACGTGCCGGAGCTGCGGCGCGCCGCTCCCGGCCGGCGTGGCGTTCTGCCCGAACTGCGGGACGAAGCTGTGACGCACGCGGCCCACGATGCCTTTATGGCGGGGGAGCCTTCTTCCGCCGCAGGGCCGCCATGAAGAGCTCGGACCTCTCGGGCTTCTACCGGAAGGGCGCCGAGGAGCGCTGGCAGATCATCCGGGAGTTCGGCGGCCTGACGGACGCCGAGATCGCGACGATCGGCGCGACGGGCGCGCTCGCGTTCGAGCAGGTCGACCGGATGATCGAGAACGTCGTCGGGACGATGCCCCTGCCGCTCGGAGTGGCCGTCAACTTCCGCGTCAACGGTCGGGACGTCCTCGTCCCGATGGCGATCGAGGAGCCGAGCGTCGTGGCGGCGGCCTCGAACGCCGCGAAGATGGCCCGGGCGAAGGGTGGCTTCTCCGCGAGCACGAGCGGCCCCGTGATGATCGGCCAGATCCAGCTCGTCGGGGTGTCGGACCCCAACGGCGCGCGGATGTCGATCCTCGCGCACCGCGAGGACATCGTTCGGATCGCGAACGAGAAGGACCCCGTGCTCGTGAAGTACGGCGGCGGCGTGAAGGATGTCGAGGTACGCGTCCTGGCGACGGCCCGTGGCCCGATGGTCGTCACCCACCTGATCGTGGACTGCCGCGACGCGATGGGGGCGAACGCCGTGAACACGATGGCGGAGGCGATCGCGCCGCACCTCGAGGAGTGGACGGGCGGCCGTGTGTACCTGAGGATCATCTCGAACCTCGCCGTGCGGCGCCTCGCACGCGCCCACGCGGTGTTCGACAAGGAGGCGATCGGCGGCGAGGAGGTCGTCGAGGGCATCCTCGAGGCGTACGCCCTCGCGGAGGCGGACCCGTTCCGGTGCGCGACGCACAACAAGGGCATCATGAACGGCGTCGACGCGGTCGTCGTCGCCACGGGGAACGACTGGCGGGCGATCGAGGCGGGGGCCCACGCGTACGCCGCGTGGAAGTCCGGTGGCTATCGCTCCCTCACCGCCTGGGAGCGGAACGCGGTCGGAGACCTCGTCGGTACGATCGAGCTGCCTCTCGCGGTCGGCTTGGTCGGCGGCGCGACGGCGGTCCACCCGACCGCCAAGGCGAACGTCCGCCTGCTCGGTGTGAAGACGGCCCAGGAGCTCGCGGAGGTCATCGCGTCCGTCGGCCTGGCGCAGAACTTCGCGGCCCTACGCGCCCTCGCCACGGAGGGAATCCAGCGCGGGCACATGTCCCTCCATGCACGGAACATTGCGACGACGGTCGGCGCGGTCGGGGACGAGGTCGACGCGGTCGCGGAAGTCCTCGTCCGGGACCGCCGGGTGCGGATGGACTACGCGTCGGAGGTCCTCGCGACCCTGCGAAGCCAGACGAAGTGACTAATATCTGTTCCGTGATATTATTCTAACTATACCATTATTGCATCCACGTAAATTATTCTCTGTAGTCGCGACTCCGGCGATGTAATTCCCGGTTCTGCAACGAACACTATTTCCGTGACAATTCATCGCACGCAGGACCGCCCGAACCGTCGATAAAAATAGACATGCAAGAATGAAAATAACGCGCTCTCGCCGAGCGTCTCCATCTCATCGCGCGTTGCGATCGCGCG
>JBQTHW010000315.1:0-2906 GCA_052389495.1 Methanobacteriota archaeon
CTCCTCGAGCCAGCGCATCCAGGGCATCGAAACGGCCATGGGCCCGTAGAGGAAATGGTGCTGCATCTCGAGCTGGAACTTCCCGACGCGATCGATGAACGCCATGAAGACGGCGGAGTCCATGACGCTCTTGAACTCGATGTTGAACGCATCGAGCACGTGCTCGCCGGGCTTCATCGCGAACAGCTCCTCCATCGTCTCCGTCGCCCAGCGGCGGCCCCACCGACGACGGTCGAAGGTCTCGTCGAGGGTCAGGACGCCGGCCATCTGCATGTGGTGGCGGAGCTCCTCGACGCACACCCGCTTCTTCGCGAACGAGATCGTGTCGAGCCGGTGCCCCGTCGTGTCCGTGCGATGGATTCCCTCGACGATCTCCCTGTCGAGGCCTGTCAGGGAGCCGGAGTCGAGCTGCTCGTACACCATGCGGTGCTGCTGGATCGATCCGAGCTCCGTCGAGGCCTGCGCCCGGATGATCTTTAACGCCGTCATGAACTGCGCGTCGGGCATGCGCTCCGCCGTCCACACGCGGTTCGAGAGGTCCGCCGTCGAGGGCGTCGCGCCGACGACCTTCTCCGCGAACGCCGCGAAGCCGTCCGGCTTCGCGAGGATGACCTGGAGCCGGGGCGAGGCGGTCTTGGGATAGTAGCGGTCCCACTTCGCGCGGTCGAATACTTCCGGCATCTCCGGGAAGTAGCGCTCCTGCCACTCCTTCCCCTCATCCTCCCACTTCTTCGGGAGGGTCTCCATGTGGAACTGGTCGAGGAGGGCCATGCCGCGGAGCGTACGGCGGCCCTCGGCCTTCAAGCTTTCCCGGAGGGAATCACGCCGCGCCGGTCGGGCAAGGTTTACCGTGCGCTCCGCGTTCCCGGGGTCGCCAGGAGGCGCCCGTGCAGATCGAAAAGTGCGAATTCCCTGACGACGTCTTGTACGACGACGAGGGCCTCGTGTGGGTGCGCGTCGAACCGTCCCGCGAACTCCGGCTCGGGATCACGAGCATTCAGGCGGCAGTCGCCGGGAAGCTCACGAAGGTCATCGGCAAGCAAACGAGCGTGGCGTACGACGCGGGCCGCGCGATCGGCGCGATCGAGAGCGAGAAGTACTTCGGCCCCGTCCGGACGCCCGTCGCCGGCGCGCTTCTCGCCGTCAACCCCGTCATCGTCGACCGACCGAAGGTCCTTTCGGAGTCCCCGTACCACGACGGCTGGTTCGCGCGGCTCCGGCCGACCCGTTGGGAGGAGGAGCGGGGGACCCTCCTCTCCGCCACGGCGGCCGCCCCCGTCTTCGGTCGGCAGATCGCCCTCCTGAAGGTGCGCTGCTTCGCGGCCTTCCCGGACTACGAGTTGTTCGAAATCGGGACGGAGTGCGCGGCGGTCCTGCGAAAACTCGACGAGCTTCTTCGCACGATTCAGGTCGGAGAGGTCGTGCACATCGTCTCCGACGATGCGACCGCGCCAATCGAGATGACGAGCTGGTCGGACCGGACTCGACATCCCGTCGTCGACTCGCGGGTGGAAGGGAATCTGTTCCACTTCCTCGTCCGGAAGGCGTCGTAGGTCGTTCGCGGTCGCGGGGCCTCACTTCTCGATCGGCTGACGAACGAGGTTGCCCCATTCCGTCCACGAGCCGTCGTAGTTCCGGACGTCCGGGTATCCGAGCAGGTATTTCAGGACGAACCACGTGTGGGACGACCTCTCGCCGATCCGGCAGTACGTGATGATCTCCTTCTCCGGCGTGATGCCCTTGCCCGTGTACAACGCCTTCAGCTCGTCGGCCGTCTTGAACGTCCCGTCTTCGTCGCGGACTGCCTGGCCCCACGGGATGTTCTTCGCGCCCGGGATGTGCCCCCCGCGCTGCGCGTGCTCCGTCGGGTATTCCGGGGGAGCGAGGATCTCGCCGGAGAACTCCTTCGGGCCACGCACGTCGACGAGGGCCTTGCCCGGTGCCGAGTACGCCTGCCGGACGTAGTCCAGGTAGACACGGAGCTTCTCGTCAGGCGCCTTCGCCCGGAACGTCGTCGCGGGGTAGCCCGGCACCTCCTTCGTCACGGGGAGGTCCTCGAGGAGCCACTTCTTCCGGCCGCCGTTCACGAGGACGACGCGCTCGACGCCGTAATACTTGAACACCCAGAACGCAAACGCTGCAAACCAGTTGTTGAAGTCACCGTACAAAGCGATCTGCGTGTCGTTCGAGATGCCGAGCCGACCGAAGAGCCGCTCGAGGGCGTCCTTCGAGAGGATGTCCCTCGTCACGGGGTCGTTGATGTCCCTCTTCCAGTCGATCAGCACGGAGCCGGGGATGTGGCCTTGGTCGTAGTTCGCCGTCGGATCGTAGTCGACCTCGACGATGCGGATGCGCGGGTCACCGAGGCTCCCCTTGACCCAGCTCGTGTCGACAAGCACCTCCGGATGCGCGTAGTTCGCCATCGTTCGTACCCTCACGGGTCCCCAGATATCACGCCGTTATATCCCTTGCGCTCGAAGCTATTCCTATCCGCCTGGTGCGGGCGGAACCAACTTCATCCGCCGCGGGGGCCTTCGCGTGCTCATGACGTTCGTCAAGGCGCTGCGGACGGCGGACGTGCCCGAGGGGGGCGTCGCGAAGGCCGTCGTGGATCGGCGGGAGATCGCGATCGTCCGGCGCGACGGGAAGTACTACGCGCTCGACGGGATCTGCACGCACGAGGCGGGGCCGCTCGGGGAGGGCACGCTCGACGGCGACGAGCTCGTGTGCCCGTGGCACGAAGGTCGCTACAACATCGCGACGGGCGAGGCGAACCCGGAGACGGACTGGGTCGTGGACGTGAAGGCGTTCCCTGTGAAGGTCGAGGGCGAGGACGTCTGGGTCGACCTGTAGGCCCATGGGCGACGTCACGCTCACCCTGCGAGAGGTCCGGGACGAGGCCTTCG
>JBQTHW010000316.1:0-10614 GCA_052389495.1 Methanobacteriota archaeon
CTCCAGAGGAATGACGAATGTCGAAGCCCCGAGGACATGCGATGGCGTACGTCACCGTGCCGGACCGGGAGACCGCGCGGCGGATCGCGAGGACCGTCCTGACGAAGCGACTCGCGGCGTGCGCGAACCTTCTCGACGCGGAATCGCTGTACCGGTGGGAAGGTCGGATCGACGAGGCGCACGAGACGGTCGTCGTCTTCAAGACGCGTCGGGCGCTCGTCCCGCGACTCGTCGCCGCCGTCCGGGCGGCCCATCCGTACGAGGTGCCGTGCATCGTCAGCTATCCGATGGGCCCGGCCTCCCCGGAGTACGTCGCGTGGATCGACCGGGAGACCGGGGCTCAGCGGTAGATCGCGATCGCGGCGTACCCGACGGCCGTCGTGTCGTCCCCGCTCACGTCGCTCGACGTCCCGTACTTCAGCAGCTTCGCGTCCTTCCCGCCGAGCGCCTTCGCGGCGACGAGCAGCGCCGCGACGGGACCGTGCCCGCACATGCTGATGTCGTCCTTCCGCACACGGTCCGCGAAGCCTTTCGCGTCGAGCGCGAGGATCCGCTCGATCGCCTTCGCGTCCTGCTTCCTTGCGTACTCCGGCGCGGTCGTGCCGCGCGGGGGCATCTGGTAGTACTGCGGCCCGACGTGCGTGAAGTCGGACGACGCGATCACGAGCACGTCCCGGTAAGAAGCCGCCGACGCGACGACCTCCCCGACCTCCTGCGCGAGCTCGTACTCCTGGAAGGCCATGCAGACGGGGACGAACGTCGAGCGCTCCGACAGGACTTGGAGGAACGGCAGCTGGACCTCGATACTGTGCTCGTGCCGGTGCGCGGAGGGGTCGTCCTCGAGCGGCGGCGTGGCAAGGGCACGGAAGAGCTCCGGGTCGACGGGCACGACGCCGAGGGGTGTCTGCCAGTCCGACTGCGCAATCGCGAGGGGCGCCCCGGCGCCGTGGTGGTTCGGTCCCAGGACGACGTACGAGGCACGCAGGCCGTCGTCCGCGAGGGCGGCGTAGCTGTGCGCCGCGATCGGGCCGGAGTACACGTACCCGGCGTGGGGCACGACGAGCCCGACGAGGCGGCGCGGGCCGGCGCCCGGCCGGGGCGCACGGCCGGGTCCGAGGCGGTGCGTGAAGCACGCCTCGATCTGCCGGAGCAGACGGTCCTTCGAACCTTCGTAGAAGGCTCCCGCAACGGCCGGGAAACGCATGTGAGGCGCCTCGTCAGAGGGACGCCTCGTAATCATCGATCGTTGCCGTAAACTCTTCGTCCGCCTTGATCGTGCCGCGCGCCCGGAGCAGCTCGCGGGTGAGGAGCCAGTAGATCGTCGCGAGCGCGCGTCGGCCCTTGTTGTTCGTCGGGATCACGAGGTCGACGTATCGCGTTTCGTTGTTCGCGTCGCACAGGCCGACGACGGGCAGGTTCACGTTGAGCGCCTCCCGGACCGCCTGCTGGTCCGCGGCGGGGTCCGTGACGACGATCGTCTCGGGCTCGAGGAAATCCTCCAGGTTCGGGTTCGTGAGGGTGCCCGGGACGAACCGCCCCGCGAGGGCCTTGGCGCCGACCGCCTTCGCGAACGTGCGCGCCGGCTTCTGCCCGTATTGACGGGCCGCGACGACGAGGATGTTCTCCGGACGGAACCGAGCGAGGAACTTCGCCGCGCTCCGGATGCGCTCGTCCGTCTTCTTGATGTCGAGGACGTACAGCCCGTCGATGCGCACCTTGTAGATGAACGCCTTCATGTCGGCGCTCTTCTGCTGCGTGCCGATGTGCACGCCGGACGTCAGGTAGACGTCCTCGGGGACGAGCAGGCCCTCGATGCCCGTGCGCTCCTCTTCCTGCATCATGCGCCTCCGCGGAGTTCCTCCTCGATCCGGATGAGCTCGTTGAGCTTCGCCGTCCGCTCGCCTCCGACCGCGCCCGCCTTGATGCCCAGGCTCCCGAACGCGACGGCGAGGTGGGCGATCGTGTCGTCCGTCGTCTCGCCGCTCCGGTGCGACACGACGGTCGCGTACCCGGCCTTGTGGGCCAGGTCCACGGCGGTCCGCGTCTCGGACAGGGTCCCGATTTGGTTCGGCTTAATAAGGATAGCGTTCGCCGCCCGCATGCCGATCCCCTTGCGCAGGCGCTCCGCGTCCGTCGCGAACAGGTCGTCGCCGATCACCTTGCAGCGCGAGCCGACGGCCTCCGTGAGCCGCGCGAAGCCTTCGAAGTCCTCCTGGTCGAGCGGGTCCTCCAAGCTGAACACGCCGTACTCCGTCACGAGCCGCTCGAGGAACTCGAGCTGCTTCTCCGGGCTGAGGGTGCGGTCGCGGTACCCGTACGCACCGTGTCGGAAGAACTCCGACGCCGCCAGGTCGAGCGCCGGGCGGACGGGGAAGCCGGCCTCCGATGCGACGGCTCGGCACGCGTCGACGAGGAGCGCTAGGGCGCCCTCGTCGTCGAGCCTCGCGATCCACGCAGCCTCGTCCCCGCGCCCGAGCGGCTCGCCCGGGAAGCGCTTCGCGAGCGCGTCCCGTACGCGGCGATGGACGCGAGCGTTCGCCAGGACGTTCGCGAGGACCGTCGGGCCCCGGGACACGACGAGGAACTCTTGGAATGTCGTCCCGCCGACCGCGTGGCGGCCCCCACCGATCACGTTCCCGAACGGGAGAGGCATCGCGGAGCCGAGGGTGCCACCCAGGTAGCGATACAGTCGCACGCCGGCATGAGCCGCCGCCGCCTTCGCCGCGGCGAAGGAAACCGCGACGGCGACGTTCCCGCCGATGCGCGCGAAGTTCCGCGTCCCATCGATCTCGCGCAGGAGGCGGTCGATCCCCGCTTGATCCGTCACATCGTGGCCCTTGAGGCGGGGCGCCACGTCCCGACGGAACGTCTCGAGCGCCGCGTCGACGCCGCCCGTGGGGAACGCCTGGGCCTCATGGGTCCCCGTGCTCGCACCGCGCGGCGCGGCCGCTCGCCCTCGGACCCGGCCTACGACGACGTCGACCTCGACGGTCGCATCGCCCCGGCTGTCGAGGATCTTGCGCGCGAGGAGCGCGTCAACGGAGGGCATTCGCGGCCCTCTGGACCCGCATCGGCAGCTGGGCGGCTTCGAGTTCCTGCCAGGCGAGCCGGAGGGGGTCGAGTGCGCCGTCAATCTCGATCATCGAAGGGGCTCCGAGCGAGATCTGAAGCGCCCGGGCGCCGAGGAGCCGCGCGCGTTCGAAGCGGGTGTAGTCCACAGAATGACCTGACGTCGCGCGCACAGCGAACCGCACCGGATAAGGTTTGCGGGCTTGCGTTCACATGCCCATGGGTCGCGCCTGACCGAAGTAGCGGTACACGGAGAGGAGGTAGACGAAGATGATCACCGAGGCCGCGAGCGTGAGGACGTTCGCGTGCCACGCCGGGAGCGCGAACAGGATGTTCAGGACGCTGACGATCACGGCGAGCCACCACGCCCAGCGCTTCAGACGCAGAAGGCCGAACCCCGCGAGGATCCACAGGAGCCCGAACAGGAGCACGAGGACGGCGAGGACGGCAAGGAGGCTCGAGATGCCGAGACCTCCCGGGAGCGCGAGGAGCGCGAGCGCCGCGAGCAGCGCGATGATGCCGCCGAATACGACGAGAACCCCGACGACAATCGTCAGGACGCCGAGGATCGTGACCCCGATCGGTCGCCGCACGGGCATCGGTGCCGGATAGTATGCCGCCATCGGCGGGGGCATCGGTGCGCCGGGCGGGAGAGGGACGGCCATCGCGCGTCTCGCCGTCGCACTTTGCGTGCATTATATATAACCTCTCAATAAAAAACCAGATTCCAGAAGAAGCACGTCCCGCGGGCGCGTTCCGCGTCCCGCCTACCCGACCGCCACGTTTATCAGAGGGACGCCGATGCGCCTCGCAGGTCGAATTCCATGGTAAAGGGCTACTGCGTGAAGTGCCGCGAGTCGAGAGAGATCAAGGACGCGAAGCCCGTGAAGCTGAAGAACGGGAAGCCCGCGATGAAGGGCAAGTGTCCCGTGTGCGGCACGTCGATGATGCGAATCGGCGCGGCGTCGTGAACCCGGCCCGGCGCGAGCCGGCCTTGCGCATCGCGTGCGAAATTGACACGTTGGATAGTCTCGATGCACACTATTAATAGCGGGTCGAAGTTCGCTCACCCACGGGTGGCAGGGTGAAGGTACCGGACATCAAGGTCACGCCTCCGGGACCGAAGGCGCGGGCCGTCATCGAGCGCGACAAGCAGTTCGTCGCGACGACGACGAAGGCGGCGCCCGTCGTCGTCAAGAGGGCGTCCGGCTCGATCGTCGAGGACGTCGACGGGAACGTGCTGATCGATTTCGCCTCCGGGATCTCCGTCCTGAACGTAGGCTCCGCCCACCCGAAGGTCGTCGAGGCGATCCGGCGCCAGGCCGGCGAATTCACCCACTTCGCGGGCACGGACTTCTACTACGACATCCAGACGCAGCTTGCGGAGCGTCTCGCCAAGAACACGCCGGGGAAGCATCGCAAGAAGGTGTTCCTGTCGAACAGCGGCACGGAGGCGAACGAGGCCGCCGTCAAGATCGCCAAGTACGGGACGAAGAAGCACATGTTCATCGCATTCCTGCGCTCCTTCCACGGACGCACGCAGGCCTCTCTCGCGCTGACGGCGAGCAAGGCGAGGCAGCGTGCGGGCTTCTTCCCGACCATGCCCGGTGTCGTCCACGTCCCCTACGCGTACTGCTTCCGCTGCCCCTACAAGCTCACGTACCCCTCGTGCGACTTCTACTGCGCGAACATCATCGAGGACACGTACATGGAGACGGTCGCCCCGCCTCAAGACGTCGCGGGGATCGTCGTCGAGCCTGTCCAGGGGGAGGGCGGATACGTCGTGCCCCCACCGGGCTGGATGGACCGCCTCGCGAAGATCGCGAGGGACAACGACATCCTGCTGATCGACGACGAGGTCCAGACGGGCCTCGGCCGGACGGGGAAGATGTGGGCGATCGAGCACTCGAAGGCGGTTCCTGACATCCTGACGTCTGCGAAGTCCCTAGGCGGTGGCGTCCCGATCGGCGCGACCGTGTACCCCGCGGAGATGGACTTCAAGGAGTACGGCATCCATTCGAACACGTACGGCGGCAACCCGATCGCCGCGGCCGCGTCCCTTGCGACGCTCGACGTGATCGACGCGGAAGGCCTCGTCGCCCGGTCCGCGAAGGTCGGCGAGCACATGGCCCGACGGCTCGACGAGATGAAGGAGCGTTACGAGTTCATCGGGGACCGGCGCGGGCTCGGCATGATGCAGGCCACGGAGATCGTCACGGACGGCAAGAGCCTCAAGCCCGACCCAAAGCGCCGCGACGCGATCGCGAAGGACGCCGTCGAGCACGGGCTCATCCTGCTCGCGTGCGGGGAGTCCGTCCTGCGCTACATCCCGCCGCTGAACATTCCACAGGAAATCCTGGATGCGGGACTCGACGTCCTCGAGGGCTGCTTCCGGCGCGCCGTGAAGTAGCCAGGGCGGCTCTCGCGGGCTCGTTCGCACGACGTCCCAAGCGACCTCGAACCTGCCGATTTCGGCACCATTTAAGTATCCACAGGCAATGCACCCGGCATGGCCGAGGGAGGAGCAGCCCCGCCGGAAGAGGCGAGGCATGGGCCGAGGGGTGTTTCCGCACTTGTGACAATTGCGCTTGCCGTGGTCACTTTCCTGGCCGGTCTAGGTGTCGGGGCATTCGTCCTCGCCCCACCGGCTGTGGCAGCGGTCCCACCGTGCGCCACCCCCGGAGCGGCCGGCGTGAATGAAACGGTGCTCCTGCTCGGGACAAACACGCCGTTCCCGCCGTTCGAAGTGCGTACGCCGGCTGGCGGATTCGAGGGGTTCGACATCGAGCTGATCCAAGAGATGGTGCGACGCTCCCAATATGCCTGCGAGTGGGTCGACTTCCGGAGCTTCGTTCCGCTGCTTGCAGCCGTTTCGGAAGGGGGCGTGAACATCGCCGTCGGCGCGATCACGATGAACGGGGAAACGGGTGCCTTACGGAACGCAAGCATGGACTTCACGAACCCGTACTACGAGGCTGATCAGGGCGTCCTGAAGCGGGCGAGCGACACGGCCGAATACTGCGGTGGCGACGACGACTGCACGGCTGCCGAGCTGAATGTGACGGGGCTCAAGGTGGCGGTCCAGGAAATCACAACGAGCCAGTTCTGGGCGGAGGCCGAGCTCCTGAACGTCGACCTGACCGTGCTCCCTGAAGTCACTCAAGTGCTCCAGGCCTTGAGCGCCGACAGCGTGGACATCGTCATCATCGACAAACCGGCAGCGGACGGAATCGCGGCCGCCCAGCCGCAATTCGCGGTCGAGGGGACCATCCAGACGAACGAACTCTACGGCTTCGCGGTGACGAACAACGACCCGCTCGGCCTGATCCCCAAGCTGAATACGGCCCTCGCCGCCATCCGGCAAGACGGGACGTATGACCGCCTGATTGACAAGTGGTTCTAGGACCACGCGTTTGCGGCCCAAGAACGGGCCGCAAACCTTTTCCTATTTCCTCCTGTTTCCGAACCCTTCTCCTATGGCGACGGCAGAGCAGCGGGTAGGCGGCGCATCGTCACGACTGCTCATGGCCCGGGACACCACCGTTCGCGGCATCGAAATCGTCGTCGGGATGATCGTATTCCTCGTCCTTCTGCAGATCGTCCTTCGATTTGAACTGTTCAACACGCGATTGTGGCTCGATCCGGAAGTCGACTATCTCGATGCGTTCCTCCGAGGAATCCGCGGGACCCTGGGCTACCTGGCCATCATCATTCCGGTCAGCCTGCTTATCGGATTCCTGTTCGGCTGGGCGCGCGTGTCCCGGCTGCGGACCTTGCGCTGGCCCGTCTCGGTGTATGTGGATTTCTTCCGAGGCGTCCCGCCGCTCGTGATCGTGATTTTCGCATTCCTGTTCGGATCGGCCCTCCTCCCTTCTCGGGTCGGAGGCAGGGACGCGGCCTTGGTGGTTGCCGCCATTGCGCTCGCGATGCACTCGGGGGCGTACCAGGCGGAAATTTTTCGGGCGGGCTTCCAGTCCGTCGCTCAGGGCCAGCTCGAGGCGGCTCAGGCCCTGGGAATGCGACCCACGCAGGCGATGCAGTATGTCGTCTTGCCCCAGGCCTTGCGACTCAGCCTTCCACCACTCGGAAATGAGACCGCGGTCCTGATCAAGGACAGCTCGCTACTCGCGGCGATTGGGGCCACCGACCTGTTCGGGCTGAGCCAGGAATTCAGCCAAGTCATCATCTTCACACCGGGAAGTCAGCTCGTCTGGTATTTCGCCATTTGGACGGCCGTCGCCCTCGTCTACTTCGTGATGACGTTCGCGGTGACGAGGATCCTGTTCCTCTTGGAGAGAAAGCTCCATGTCAAGGGGCTCGAGGCGATCTCGATATGATCCGGGTTAAGGGCATTCACAAGCACTTCGGTTCCCTCCACGTTCTCCGGGGAATCGATCTGGAGGTCCAGAAGGGAGAGGTGCTCGTGATCATTGGACCTAGCGGCTCGGGGAAAAGCACACTCCTTCGGTGCATCAACCTGCTCGTCGAGCCTGACGAGGGACGGGTCTTCCTCGAGGGGATCCAGGTGAACCAATCCGATGTCCGGGCCGAGTGGGTGCGCCAACAGGTTGGGATGGTGTTTCAGAGCTTCAACCTCTTCACCCACCTCACTGCGCTGGAGAATGTCATGCTTGGTCCGGTACGAGTGAAGGGGATGTCGAAAGAAACGGCGGAGCAGAAGGCCCGCGCCCTGCTCGCTCGGGTCGGTTTGGTGGCGAAGGCCGAGGCCTACCCGGCGCAACTCTCGGGCGGGCAACAGCAGAGGGTTGCAATTGCGCGAGCCCTCGCCATGGATCCGAAGGCCATGCTCTTCGACGAACCCACGTCCGCGTTGGATCCGGAATACATCCGGGAGGTCCTCGACGTGATGACCGCCCTTGCTCGGGAAGGGATGACGATGATCGTGGTGACGCACGAGATGGGCTTCGCGAGCGGCGTCGCCGAACGGCTCGTCTTTATCGACTCTGGGAAGATTATCGAAGAGGGTCGGCCCGAAGAGGTCTTCCGAAATCCCAAGGAGGAGCGGACCCGGGCGTTCGTCAGCAAGATCCTGCGGTGAGCCATGGCCCGACGGGGAACCCGGTGGGGGATCCTGGACACAATATTCGCAGTCATCGCGACCATCACCGCAATCGCACTCGTCGTGTACCTCCTCGTGGGGCGAAGGGGGTTCGACACGGCCTACATGGCCCGGAGCTATCCCCTGTTCTTGGAGGCTGCGAAGCTCACTCTCTATGCGACGACCCTGTCCTACGTGCTTGGGATGGGCATCGGGTTTCTCATCGGTTGGGCTCGCTCGGTCCGAACCGTCCCCGTGAGGAAAATCGTGCAAGACCATCGACGATGGCAGCCGAATGGTCGGATTCCCGTCGGCCAAGTGACCTTCGCCGGGGTGAAGTACTTCGCCCGCCGAGTCGCCGACGGATACGTGGAAATCATTCGGGGAACCCCCCTCTTAGTCCAGATCGTCTTCGCCTGGTCGGTCCTCCTAGTCTACTCCCCCCGGCTGGAAAACCTGGAGCTAATCGCGGGGATCGCGGCCCTGACCGCCAACACGGGCGGCTACCAGGGTGAGATCTTTCGGGCTGGGCTGCGAACGGTTCACTCCGGACAGGTCGAGGCGGCTCGCGCCCTCGGCTTGTCTCGGTGGAGTGCGATGCGTCGCGTTGTGTTCCCCCAGGCGTTGCGCTTGATTATCCCCCCGCTCACGAACGAGTACCTCGGACTCCTCAAGGCGAGCTCGCTGCTCACCGTGATCGGCATCGAGGAACTCGCCCGCGTAGGCCGGGAGCAGGCGTTCTTGTCCGCGCGGGTCTTCGAAGGATTCCTCCTGGTAACCGGAATCTACCTCCTCATAACGGTCCCCCTCTCGAAGGTAATCGAATACCTGGAACGGAGATACCGAATTCCAGGCCTGGGGATTCAACAGGTCCGCGAGACGAGAGTCGGCGCCTAGGCGACCCTCGAGGTTCGTCCGGCCCGCTTCAGCGGCTTGCTCAGATGCCGTCGGGAACCCGTCGGAGGCTCGTACCAGCCCGGACGCAGGGACCGCGCAACCGTTTCAAACGTCGCGGCCGAAGGGGGAGCCGTCGTTCCACAGTGGGAGCAGCGGAACGGAGCTCCCCGGCCCGTGGATTTCATCCGCTTGCCACATTCGTCGCATCGTGGATTCGCGACCTTGCGTCGGATAGGAGCCAGCGCGTCAATCCGAAGCTTCTCCACATTCACAGTGCGTGGGACATCGCGCATGGAGCCGATAATCTGGACTCGATCTCCGGGCATGAGCAAGCGAGCGATCGAACGGAATTGCTTCGCGGGCTCGTACACGGTCGCTTCGAAATTCGAGAACCGGATCACGACATGCCCCCCGCGAACAGTCTGCGGCGCCGCCCGGACGGTTCCACTAACGCGCACAGCGGTCCGTGGAACCCTCGCGGCGCCGGGATGAACGTGGTCGTCCGTTCCTTGGTTCGTTTCGAACAGGGCCCAACGGTCGATCGGCTCCGATCGCACCACTTCCATCGCACCCGGCAGGTCACCGACTCTGTCCCCGCGAATGCCGAAGAGGATTGGACAGGGCGAGCGTGGCGCGATCGCCACGCGCTCGTTCTCGTAGTCATAGTTGTTGAACGTGGTCGGAAACATGCGGTCCATCTCCCGCACAGACGAGGGATCAACGTCCCGCTGTGTCCCCCAACGAGACGGCTCGCGATAGGCAAGGACTTCGTACGTCCTGTCCCGCGGGCGCCACGCAACGGCGGCGGACGCTCCGATCACTCCGCGACCATCCTTGTACATCCGAACGACTCCCTGCCCCCGGACGGCCTCCAGGGCCTCGGACATGTCGACAATCACCCGAACGGCCCGCCAGTAGAGACGGGGGGATGGCCGCTCCCGCAGCACGACGAACGCGGGGTGCGTCGTCGGATCATCGAAGGCGGACCATCGCTCGACGAGGGACGCGACGATGTCGGCCACCCGCTCCATGGAAACAGGACCCGAATCCCCTCTCGGAAATGCCTTTACGGAACGACCTGCGATCCTCCCGATGACGACGGGCATCCCCACCCCGCGACCGACACGAAGGCAGACGGCGCCATTGCCTCGCGTCTTCCACGGAACGTTCGGGTTCAATCGGACTAGTCGTGGGTAGCCGACGATGTCGAACTCCTCGCTCAGCGCCCGGACGAGCTCTGTCGCGAGGAAGGTCGTGCACATTCCCTGAAGGCTGTCCGTGTCATCGACGCCGATCCAGAGGACCATGACGGCACCTCGAAATCGGCTGGGAGGATAAAGGCCCGTGCCGCCAACGTTCAAATACGAACGCCCCCATGGTCAGGACGGAATGCCCGTCCGCTCCTTCGACCTCTCGAGTGTCGACGGCCGCCGCCTCGTCAAACCTGCGGAGCGCTGGCAGAACCTCCGCGTGGACCACAACAGCACGGTCACCCTGATCTCAGAGTCCGGAGACCGCCAGGCGAACGTGACGTTCCGCTTCACGGCGAACTACCGCGCGGCGGAGGCGGTGATCGGCCTCATCCAGAT
>JBQTHW010000317.1:0-4763 GCA_052389495.1 Methanobacteriota archaeon
TTGAAGGGGCTCCGTCTCGTCGCCTACTAGCCTGCCATTCGATTCCTTGTTATGGAGTCAGAATCGGGAGATAGCGTATTCGCCCGGCACTCTTTTCCAGCGGGTTCGCGATCCCGAGTTCCGATACGAGGCGACGGCGAGGAGGTTACTCGGGGAAACGGGCCTGCTCGGATTCGAAGCTTTCCAGTACCATGAGCCTAGAGGAAGTCGCGCCAGGGTCCGATTCGAACCTTGCCGCCGTAGGTGAGGTATGCCAAGAAACAGAACACGCCAAAGACCAAACTCACCAAGATCCCGGCGCCCAAGAGGCGCACCGACGTCGGGTCGCGCCACCACATCAGAGCTACGAGCGCAATCGTCGATCCCCCCCACGGAACGAGGAAGAAGGCCAGGAAATCGCGAAGAGCCGTCTTCATGGATATCGGCTCATCAGACACCATGCGGAAGTATCTTCCGCCGCCATTCTGACAGGGGGTACGGGCCTGCGGGGATTCGAACCCCGGTCAGAGGCTCCGGAGGCCTCTGTCCTATCCAAGCTAGACTACAGGCCCTCGGCGGGCCCAAGGGCCTCGTCGGAATAAGGATTTCCCCGTGGGCGATGTGCGACTACCGGTTCACCCGCTGCTCCCCGCACAGTCCGGGCGAATCGCATGTCGAGTGCTCTCCCGTCAGCACGATCTTCGGATTCCCCTTGCTGTCCCGGACGAGTTCAAAGCCGATCCAGGCGAGGTTGTTCGACGTGTCCTTCTCCATGAACGCGCCCACGGGGTTCGCGACGCTCACGAGGTAGTACCGCCCGACGGACGCTCCCGTGAGGTCGAGCTCCTGACCCGGGATCGCCTGGTTGTACTGGTCCACCCAGCCGACGCTGATCCCCTGGTACGAGAACTCGCAGTCCCAGTACGCCCGTTCGGGCGTCTTCGCGTTGTCCTCGAGCTTGTACCAGTCGATCACGCAGAACCCGACCTTCACGGCCGATGTCAGGACGGCGCCGGTCGGGTTCCCGATCCGCACCTCGAACCGCGCGACGTTCGCGACGTGCCAATGGTGGTGGTCCTCGTGGAACTCGAGCTGGCTCACGACTGCCTCCGTCACGATGTTGCCTTCCGCGTCGAGGATCTCCTTGACCGCGTCCTGCGTCCCGCCGCTCCCGGGATCCGGCAGCTCCGGCCGCAGCCGCAACGGGCCGTCGCCCGTGTTCGCGATCCCGTTCGTGAACCGGAGGATCTCCCGCTGATGCTCGTTCACGATGCCAAGGTGTTTCGGGATGACCGTCCGAAGGTCGGGAAGCAGGCCGCGGGACGGGCCCTGCGAGGCCGCGGCTCCCACGACGACCGCGGACACGACAAGGACGACGACCAGGCCCAGTCCGATCCGGAGTGCAACAGACGACGTGGACACCTTCCTCCCCCGGTCCCGGAGGCCGTTTCGGGCTATTTGTAGGTAGCGGGACGTGCCACGCGCGCACGTTGCCTGCGCAGCGCGCGTCACTTCTTCGCGAACTCCGTGTACCCGCACCGACCGCACGAAACGCGGCCCTCGTGGACCGCAAGGAACACGCCGGCACCGCACTTCGGGCAGCTCGTTCGCGTCCGGACGATGCGATCGCCGTCGACCTTGTACAGGGTCCGCTTGATCCCGACGCTGCCCTTTGGCGCCTTCGGCGGCGTCGCCGCCTTCGCCTCGGCCATCACTTGCCCTCTTTCTTCTTCGGCTCCGTCTTCTTCGGCTCCGCCTTCTTCGCCTCGGGCTTCTTCTCAGGTTTCGGGGCCTCCTTCTTCTCCTCCTTCGAGGGGGCCTTCTCCTTGCCCGGAGGCTTCTCGGGCTTCGGCTCCGCCTTCGCCTCCGGCTTCGCGGCCGGCTTCGCCTCCGCCTTCGGCTCCTTCTTCGGCGGCGCGGGCTTCGCCGGCTTCGCCGGCGCGCCTTCCGCGGGCTTCGCCTCCGCCTCGACGAGCTTGTTCCGCACGAGGATGTGCCGTCGCTCGACGGCGAGCGCGTGTTCCATCGTCTTGTAGACCTTCGCGTAGCCGTGCGTCTCGTACCGGCCGAACGTCGACGCCGCGCCGTCCACGACGACGACGTCCTTCGTCGCCTTCAGGGCCCTCGCGAGCTCCGCGCGGAGCGCGTCGCGCGTCGGCGTCGGCTCCGCCTTGTGGACGACCTTGAACGTGACCTCGACGCGCTTCAGGAGCGGGTTGTCCCGCCGGTCGATGACTTGGATCTCCACGGCCTACCGTTCCATGCGCCGGAGCAGGTCGAGGACGCGCGCCTTCGCGGCCCGGTCCGCCGTCACGACGACGACGCCCTGACCCGGGAGCCCGTACAGGACCGCGGCGGACTCCGGCGCGAGCGCGATGCAGACCAGGGCGAGGAGGTCCTCTTCGCCCCGAACTTCGACGCGTACCCGCTGCTTCGATTTAAAGGCTTCGGACAGCGCCGGCCACGCTTCCGCGGCGATCGTGCCCGCTGGGTTCGTCAACCGCACGACGACGTCCCCGATCCGCTGGAGCGCCTCCCGCAGCTCCGGGTCCTCCTGCCGCTTCGTCTTGAAGTCGACGACGGCGACGTCGGGCGTGCGCCCGCGCGCGGCGGCGTCGAGGGTGCAGAAGTCGCCGACCGTCACGAGGGGCGACGCGCGCCCGATCGCAGGCAGGATGTCGGGTCCGTGCACGAGGGATCCGAGGGGCCACCGGAGGAGCTCGCGCATCGCGGTCGGGAGTTTGAGCGTGACTCCGGTGAACTCATCGAACGCGGAGGGCGAACCGTCCGTTGGCATGGAGGCCCATCTTCTTCGCGATCTCGGAGCGCGGGTGGTCCACGATGATCACGTAGCCCTGCCAGTCCTTCGACGTCTCGTTCCCGCACAGGGGGCACCGGTCGTCGTCCGAGATGAAGCCGCAGTTCTTGCACGCCGTCGGGATCTTCACGGCCATCGGCTCACCCCTTCCGCTTGCGCGCACGTCCCTCGGCCCTCGCCCGGTCCTCCTCGATCCAGTCGAGCTTCCCGAGAGCGGGCTGGCGCATCGTCAGGCCGATCTTCGACTCCCGCGGGGCGCGCTCGTTCAGGGACACCGCGACGATGCGCGTGCGGACCTTGTCGCCGATCCTCAGGTCGCGCTTCGTGTCCTTACCGATGAGCCGCTGGCCCTCCTCGTCGACGTCGACGCGGTCGTCCATGACCTGGCTGATGTGCAGGAGCCCGTCCAGCGGGCCGAAGCGGATGAACGCGCCGAACTTCAGGATCTCGACGACGGAGCCTTCGATGACCTCCTGGAGCTGGGGCGTGAACACGACGGCGTCGTAGCGGACGCGCTGGTACACGGCCCCGTCCCCGTGGACGATACGCCCCTCGCCGAGGCGCTCGATGTTGCTCGCGATCAGGGTGAGGTTCTTGTCCGCGCCGATCCGGCCTTCGAGCGTCGTCCGCGTGAGCTCGCGCGCGACGGAGTCGATGTCCTCGCCGAGCCGCTCCGGCGGGATCCGGACCACGTCCTCCCGCTGGACGCGCATGTACATGAAAATCGACTCCGGGCCGATTTGGCTCGTTGTATTTAGGCCTTTGCGCCGGCGTCGGGGAGACGAGTCGCAAGGACGAGAATGGCGAGCGAGCACATCGAGAACAGCGCCCAGACGACAAGAGCGCCCCATCCGTTCGCCCCTCCTTCCGTGACCGCGAGCAACACAGACCATCCGAAGAAGAACAAGCTGGTCGCGACCGCCGCAACGCTCCACCTTAGGTCACGCCACAGAAGGATGCCAATCAGGACAGGGACCGCAACCACAAGCGTCCCGATCGCGATCCGTACGTCGGTCGCCCCGCGCGAGAAGAAAGTGAACGCAGCTGAGGCTACTACAATCCCGCCGGAAAACACCCAGTACACGCTCAACAAGGCGGCCAATAACGAAAGGAGGGCCTCAGAACGCCGCGGGATCGTTCCTCTCGGGGAAGGCGACGTCGAATCCGCAAGAACTCGCGGATGCCTCTCGACGGAGCCTCGGTCATACGAGCAGGGGCGCGAGGACGAGTGTGATCGTCGAAAGGAGCTTCACGAGGATGTGGAGAGACGGCCCCGCGGTGTCCTTGAACGGATCGCCGACCGTGTCCCCCACGACGGCGGCCTTGTGGGTCGGGGAGCCCTTGCCGCCTCCCAACTCGATGGACTTCTTCGCGTTGTCCCACGCCCCGCCTCCCGTGTTGAAGACGAGCGCAAGGACAACGCCCGCGATCGTGCCGACCATTAGGACGCCGCCGACGGCCTCCGCGGCGAAGGGCGTCCATCGGAGCGCGACGCCGACGAGGGTGGGGCCGAGGACCGCAAGGAGCCCCGGCGCCACCATCTGCCGGAGCGCCGACCGCGTGCAAATGTCGACGGAGCGCGCGTAGTCGGGATCGTCCGTGCCCGCCATAATCCCGGGTTTCTCCCGGAACTGGGCGCGCACGTCGTTGATGATCTCCCAGGCGGTCCGGCCGACGGCGCGGATCGCGAGGGCGCTGAACAGGAAGACGATCATGACGCCGATCAGCGCGCCGACGAAGATCTCCGGGACGCCGAGGTTGATCACGGGGAGCGTCGAGCCGTTCCGCAGGATGCGGACCTCGTCGAGGTATGCGATGAACAACAGGAAGGCCGCAAGGGCCGCGCTGCCGACCGCATACCCTTTCGTCAGGGCCTTCGTCGTGTTGCCCGCCGCGTCGAGCTTGTCGAGCCGCGTGCGCGCCTCGCCGGACTTGCCCGCCATCTCGAGCACGCCGGCGGCGTTGT
>JBQTHW010000318.1:0-5290 GCA_052389495.1 Methanobacteriota archaeon
CGGCTCCCTCAAGTCCACGATCGCGTACCGCATCCTGTACCGGGAGGCGCTCGACCGCGGCGCGTCCGGCGTGTATCTGTCGATGGAGCAGAGTCGCGCGTCCCTCGCGACGCAGATGGCCTCGACGGGGAAGGATCCCGCGAAGGCGAAGGGCGTCCACGTGATCGACGTGCGCGCGCTGCGCCGCGAGCTCGAGGAGATTCGCGAGCAGCCGCGGTGGCTCCTCGGCCTCCGCCGCCAGCTCGTCCGGTACAAGGAGGAGATGGGCTGCGACCTCCTCGCGATCGACAGCCTCGACGCCTTGTACGCCCTCACCCCGTTCGAGAACCCCCGCAACGAGATCTTTCAGTTCTTCGAAGAGCTTCGCGAGCTCGAGGCGACGACGTTCCTCGTCTCGGAGACGGCGCGCGACAGCGCGCGGATGGCCCGGTACGGCGTCGAGGAGTTCCTTGCGGACACGATCATCCACCTCCGCCTGCGGGAGGTCGATGCGGGGCTCAGCACGTCCGTGCGCCGGTACATCGGCGTCGTGAAGATGCGCGGGGTGCAGCACGACCTCGACTACTATCCGCTCCTCGTCGACCGGGGGAACTTCGAGATCGTCTCGGAGTGACCCGCCCATGACGTTCGTCGGCACGCTGCTGTCCCTCGTCGCCTTCGGCGTGAGCCTGTTCCTCGCGATCTACGTGCTCGGTGTGGGCCTCCGGGGGCCCGCGCGTCGCGCGTTCCTCGTCCTCATGTTCGCGTTCGCGTTCTGGGACATCACGGAGGCGACCGCGAGGGCGATGCCTCCGGGCACGGGCGAGGGCGTCCTCATGACGCTCCTGTACGGCACCTGGACGGGCATCGTGATCGTCCCCGCGGCCCTCGTCCACCTCGCCCTCACGTACCCGGAGCCGAGCCCCCGCCTCCGCCGGTGGTGGGCCCTGCCCGCGATCTACGCGCCCGTCCCGGTCTGGGTGTACTTCATCACGCAGACGAGGTGGATCCTCGACGGCGTCGCGTACAACGCGTTCGGCCCTGCGCCCGTCTCCGTGACGACGGGCATGTACACGTTCCCGCTGTTCGCCCTGTGGCTCTACGTCGGCGTCGCGCTGTTCGTGCGGGCGTGGCTCCGCGCACGGCGCGGCCGGGCGGGGCCCGTCCAGGGTCTCGTCGCGGCGGGCCTCGTGTTCGGCGCCGCGCCCGCCGGGATCACGGAGGTGTTCTGGCCCGCGATCGCGGACCCCGCCGTGCCGCTCGGCCTCGGGTCCGTCTACACGCTCTTCTGGTCCGCCGTGATCGGGTACGCGGTCGCCCGCTACCAGTACCTCGCGATCGAGCCGGTCATGGAGGCCCGGCCGCCGCGCCCCGTTCGCCACGGCCTCGAGCGCGGGCTGAACTACCTCGTCGTCGAGCCGGGCCGGTCCACGGCGATGGGCGCGTTCCGCGAGATCGTGTCGTCGACCCCGGGCCTCTGCGTCAGCGCCCTCGCTCCGGAGCGGATCGTGAAGCGGTTCGGCCTCGAGCGCACGCCGATCGTCTGGCTCACCACGTCGTCGGGCGGCGAGCGGCCCGTGCGCCCCGCGGGTCTCGAGTTCGAGCTCCTCCACACGATCACGAAGTTCCTCCGGGAGAACCCCGGGACCGCGGTCCTGCTGGACGACCTCGACTACCTTGCGGAGCTGAACGGGTTCGACGCGGTCGCGCGCGCGGTGCGCCGCGTGACGAACCAGGCCAGCGCGTCGGGCGGGACCGTCATTCTCGCGGCGGGCTCCGGCACCTTCGGCGCGGACCGGCTTGCGGTCCTGCGGGGCTCCGTCGACCACGTCCTCGAGGTCCTCCACGGGTCCGGGGACGTCAGCGTGCCGGACGGGGACGATGTCCTCTTGCTGGTGCCGGCTCAGGACGCCCCCTCCGCCCTCGCGGCGGCCGGCGCCCGCGGAGGCCTGCTCCTGACGACGGAGCATCCGTCGAAGGCGACCCGCCGCTTCGGCCCGACGTACGACATCCGGTGGATCACGGAGGCGTCCGAGTCGGAGGGGCTGAGGATCCCGGCGGGCACCCTCGACCTCGAGGGCAAGCGCTCCCTCGCCCAGTTCTTGAACGCCCACCGCGGGTCCGACGTCGTCCTCGTCGGGCTCGAGCAGCTCGCCCTCTACAACGACTTCCGCGCGATCCTGGGCTTCGTGAAGGACGCGCTGGACCTCGTGAGCCTTGGCGGATGTCGGCTGTTCGCCACCCTGAGCCCGGACGCGATGACGTCCCGGGAGGTCGCGATGCTCACACGCCGCTTCGACGCGCCGACGAGCCTCGGCGGCGTCAGGAGGACTCCTCCTTCAGGGCCGTCCACAGCCGCTCCTGAAAGTCGAATTCTGTATCGAGGACCCGTTTCATGAACAGGATGATCTGGCCCTGCGGGTCGAGGCCGTTCCGGTCGCAGTAGGCCCGGAACGACGCGAGGACGTCCGCGTCGACGCGGATGTTGAACTGGATCTTCTCCTTCGGGTGGCGCTCGGCCTCTTTCCGTCCGGCCATGGCGCCCCGCATGCGTTGCTACCTATTTCTACATTCTGCGATATGCAGTAGCATTCGTTACAGAATCTAGCAAGCATTATGTACGTGATAATCATATCCGGGAATGAGTGGGAGAGGAGGAGTTCCTCCTATGGCGAGCGCCATCCCAGACCGGACGCGACCAGGGCCAGCGGATGAACCAGGATTGGAACCCCCTGATTCGATCGTTCCCCCCGAGCCGCTTGTCCGCTTCGAAGCCGACCTTCTCAGGTCGCTCGTCGAATCCACGGACTACGCGGACGCGGGATTACCACTCCCGGCCCGGAGTGGCGGAACCCTGGAGCTGGCCGCACCCGAGGCAATCCGTGAGGCTTTCGTCGAGGCGTGGGACAGCCTCTCCCATTCTCTCGGCCTCGGGATCGACGCGACGTCCGCCCTCGCGGAGGTCCGGGACCTCGTCCTGTACGACATCCCGGACGGGACGCGGACCACCCTGACGGTCCCGACGCGCTTCGACATCGAGATGGACGCGGGGTTGTACTGCCTCGGCCTCGTCCACACGCTCACGAGCCTCGGTGCGCGGACGTCCGTCATCATGACGCACACGACGTACAACCGTCAGCGCGGACCCGAGGACACGCGGCGTCTTCTCGAGGTCCTCGCGAAAGGCGTCGAGCCCTTCCGCAGCTACTCGCGCCGGCACGGCGTGGAGATCGTGCTCCACGGCGTCCGCCCGGGGTACGAGCTCGAGTCGACGTTCCGCGACGCGTTCGCGAAGCCTCCGAAGCCTGCGTTCCGGGCGCATTTCCTTCTCGACTACGCGGAGGAGTGGTTCCTGACCCCCGAAGGCCGGGCGACCCTCGACGCGCTTCCGGAAATCGACGTCGTCTTGAGGCACACGAAGCTCCAGGTGAGCGGCGGCTGGATCCCGATCCGCATGCGCAAGTCCGCGTACCTGTACTGCCAGAACGGCACGCTGTACAGCAACTGGACGTTCGGCGAGTATGCGTCGCTCGCGGCCGTCGCGACGCTCGCGAAGATCCTCCACCGCGGGGAGGCGCTCACGAAGGCGTACGCGTCGATCGAGGAAGTCAAGGCGCGCTACCGGATGCGCGAGCTCGACCTCGCGCAGCGCGTCGTCCGGCTTCGGCCGAAGGCGAAGAAGCTGTTCGTCCTGGGCTCGCCGGTCGGACTCGTCCAGGTGTACGCCTAGATCGCCTCGCGCTCCCGCGCGATGATGTGCGTGAGCAGGTCGTCGACGCCCTCCGCTTCGGTCGGCACCCCGCGCCATCGTGCGAGGACCTCGAGGTTCCGCCACTCGAACTCCCGCAGCAGGTCGCGCATCTGCCGCCGCAGCTGGTCGCTCTCCTCGCCGGCCAGGAGGATCGTCAGGTAGCAGCTCTGCACCCGCTCCGTCACGAGGTTGTAGTCCCCGAACGACACGGACCGGAGCCACTTCACGTGGAGCATGGGGAAGGAGGTGCGCGTGTAGTTGTGGATCACGTCGAGCGTCGCCGTCAGGAGGTCGTTGTCGATCAGCACCTCGCCCGGCTGCGACTTCGAGCCGATCAGGGTGCCGTCCTTGAAGATCAGGAACGCCGCCTTGACGTCGTACCGGCTCCCCTGCCACTTCCGCACGGCGACGGAGACGCGCTCCTGCCCGCCCGGGAACAGGACGAACATGACCATGGCGGCGACCGCAAGGAGGAGCGTCGAGAACGGCGGGGGGATCTGCGTGTTCCGCGTGAGGCCGAGCCACCCGTTCGTCCCGAGGCCGAGGACGAGGACCGAGCTGAACGTGACGACGAGCCCGGCCGTTCGACGCGCGAGGTCTGGGCTCGCGTCGCGCACGATCCGGTTCAGGCGGACGAGGTTCACGACACCGAGCGTCCCGAACACCGTGACGTACGCGAGGAAGAACGCGAACGCGACGGGGTTGAAGACGGGGAGGTAGAGCCCTTCCGGGTCCGGTCGGACGACGCCGGTCAGGAACACCCCGGGGACGGGGAGCACGACGAGGATCGCTGCGCACGGCGCGGCGAGCGCCCAGTACGCGCGGCGCATCCGCCCGAGGTACACGAGGGTGAAGAGGAAGAAGAACATCGCGGCGAACGAGAGGCTCGCGAGGCTTGCGATCGCGGTGAGGAGCGCCGCGGCGGGCGACGTCGCGTTGAAGAACAGCCAATCCCCGACGGCGTACATGCCGCCGGCGAGGCAGGCGAAGAGGAAGAACGCCTCCGTCCACGTGCGGAAGCGGTCCCGGTGCACCTGCAGCGCGGCAACCAGGAACCAGCCCGCCGCGGCGGCGAGGGGGAGGTGCCGGAGAAGCTCGGTGGCGGCCAAGGTGTCACCTGACCGGTGGGGGGACGCGACCGTCCCGCGGCGCGCCACGCGTGACGCCCATCTTAATATCAGCGGTCTGATTCTTGTCTCCGTCCACGTGCTCGAGGGTTCTCTCAGGAGGTTTTCACGGTGACGCGCCGTCCCAGCGTGCTCTTTGACTTCGGCGGAACGCTCCTCGACCTGCGACCCCTGCTCGGGGCCTTCGCGGACGTCCTCGTGGAGCGGACCGGGGTGGCGCCGCGCCACGCCCTCCGGATCGCGCGCCGGTGCGCCGCGGAGACCTCGGACGCGCTGCCCAGGGCGCAGGGGCGGCGCTTCCTGCCGAGCCACGAGATCGCGGCGCGGGTCGTCGCCCGCGTCCTCGTCGACTTCGACCTCCGGGTCGCGATGAGGCGCTCCCGGACCCTCGTCCGGAGGGCGTGGAGGACGTTCGCGGAGCGGGCGGCGCTGT
>JBQTHW010000319.1:0-7580 GCA_052389495.1 Methanobacteriota archaeon
GTCGGCGCGCGCACGAACCGGGACGGCGGACCGTCCGCCCTCGCCGCGGCGGTCGTCGGCGCGACGCCGGCGTACGGCCTCCATGTCGACCCGGGGCGACAGCCGACGCTCGTCGTCGAGGCGCGCATGCGACTCGACGCGCACCGCGCGTCCCTCCTCGGGCTTGCCGCGGGCGACGAGGCTCGGGACGGCCTCCCGTACTTCCGCGGGCTCACGGCGACGGAACGCGTCCTGAAGTGGCTGGGCAGCGGGCTCGCGTCCTCCGGAAGCTGCGGGATGTTCCACGTCGACCGCGTGACCCCGGAGTGGCGATCGGCCCGCACACGAGGACTCCGGACGGTCCGCCTCACGCCGTCCGACCTTGAGGAGGTCCGCGGCGCGTACACGGACGGGAAGGAGCCCGACGTCCTCGCGTTCGGCTCGCCGCAGTTGTCCTCCGGGGAGCTCGAGGAGGTGGCGGCCCTCGTGGGCCGGTGGCCGCCGCGGATCCCGGTGTGGGTGTTCGCGAGCCGTGCGGCGCGCGACGCGTCGCCCGACGCCGTCGCCTCGATCGAGCGGGTCGGCGGCCGCGTCCTCGCGGACACGTGCCTCGAGGTGACCCTCCTGGAGCACCGGTTCGGGACCGTCGCCACGCCGTCGGGAAAGGGCGCCCACTACCTGCCGAGCCTGTGTGGACAGAAGGTCATCCTCGACGACGTCGAGGCGCTCCTGGAGCGATACGGATGAACGTCCGCGGACGCCGAATCGCGCCGGGTCGCGCGGAGGCGACGGCGCTGGTCGCCCGCGCGCCGTTCTCGTTCGTAGGCGGATGCGACGCGGCGACGGGCGAGATCCTCGACGAGGCGACGGGCGTCCGAGGGGAGCGCCTCGCCGGGCGGGCGTTCGCGTTCCCTCGCGGGAAGGGAAGCACGGTGGGCTCGTACGTCGTGTACGGCCTCGCGAAGCGGCGGGTCGGGCCGGCAGCGATCCTCGCGGAGAACGCGGACGCGATCGTCGCCGTCGGCGCGATCCTCGGCGAGGTGCCGACGGTCGACCGGCTGGACCTCGGTGCGTTCCTGACGGGGGACCGCGTCCTCGTCGACGCGGACGCGGCGACGGTCGGCCTGCCCGACGTCGAGGAGAGGCCCGTCGTCACGGCGATCCTGCGGAATCGCGGCCGCATCCTCCTCGTCCGGCGGAGCGAGCGGGTCGGGAGCCTTCGGGGCAAGTGGTCGGGAATCTCGGGCTACCTCGAGGGGTCGGAGGACCCGCGCGACCGTGCCGTCAAGGAGATTCGCGAGGAGACGGGCATCCGCGGTGCGCGGTTCCGCGGTGCAGGACAGCCGCTCGCGTCCCGCGACGGGTCCACGGCGTACGTCGTCCATCCGTTCCTGTTCGACGCGCCGGGCCGGACCGTGCGCCTCGATTGGGAAAACGAGGAGTACCGGTGGGTCCGGCCCGAGGAAATCGAAGGTTTCGCCACGGTGCCTCGGCTCCCGGACGTCATCCGCGGAGCGATCGAGGCGTCCCGGATCCGAACGGATTAGGAGACTCGATCGCCCGAGGCTCCCGACACCGGACGCGACGCGTCGATGATCGCGTCAACCTCGCGCTCGAGCAGCGTGAGCTGGTGCGTGTCGAGGGTCGACGGGTTCACGGAGAACAGGAGGCTCGAGCCGTGGATCGCGACCTGGTCCCTCAGGGACTGCAGGAGCCGGAGGACCGTGATGAAGTTGTTGTTCGTCACGAGGTATTCGACCCCGTCCAGGAGGATGACGCCCCGGTCCGTCGCGAGGAACCGCTCGATGGCGAGGCTGAGCGTCTCGAGGTCCTTCGGCCGGATCGCGTCGTCCTTCCCGACGTTGCTGAGCCACACCACGCCGACGTCCGTCAGGCCGTACCGCTCCCGGACCTTCTGGGGAAACATGCGCGTCACGCACAGCCCCTTCCGCCCGCCCTTGACGGCCTCCGCGAAGAGGCGGTAGGCCTCCTCGGACTGCTCCTCCTTCACGAGGTACGTCGACGCGGGGCGCAGCAGCGCCTGCGCGGGCACGGACGCGGACGCCGGGCCGGCACCTGCTGAAGGCGCCACGCCGCCAGCCGGTTCCGCCACCGGCTCGCCGCATCGTGGACATGTCGACATCCCCTCCGGGACGGTCGCGTCACACACGGCGCACGGACGCTCCGCCACGGCGGAGGATGCGAGTCCCTCGGCAATCCGGCGGACGTCGGACGCGTCGAGGCCATCGACCGCGGAGAGCTCCTGCTTCGTCGCGGCGCGGAGGGCGGCGAGGGTCCGGTACCCCGCCTCCGCGAGGGCCATCGCCTTCGTCGCAGAGATGCCCTCGATCCGGGTGAAGGCGCGCAGCGCCTCGCCGATCCTGAGGGGCGTGATCCCGATCGTCACGGTCTGGCCGTCGATGTCGGACCACTCGACGACGTGCTCCGCGTCGACGGATCCGCCGACCACGGCGAGGGACTTCGAGCGCGTCTCCCGGACGATCACGTCGTGCAGGGCCTCGACCGCCACCGCCACGTCCTTGCCCGCCTTGATCCGCGTGGCGACGTAGTCGTCCACGTCGAGGTCCATGTCTTTCCGCATCTGTTGCACGCGCCGGATGACCTCGCGCGCGTAACCCTCCCCGCGCAGGTCCGGGGTCAAGCGCAGATCGACGACGACCTCGCCGTGCGCGGTCTCGAGGACCGCGACGTCCTCGGGCATCGTGCGCTCGAAGGCGACCATCGACGCGTCAATCGTCACGGTCTGCCCGTCAATCCCGACGTGGTAGCCGCCCGACCGGATCGCCTTCCGGACCTCCTCCGCCGGCCGCGCCTCGAGGACCTTCGCGATCTTCGGCCGAAGTGCGTGGTACGCCTTGCCGATCGCCCCCAGGTTCGGTTTCATGGCGAGCCGAACCTCGGGGAAGTCCTCTCCGTCCTTGAGGAGGATGAGATCCTTCGCGTTCACCTGCGCGAGGACGACGTGCCGGAGGTTGCCCAGCGCCTTCGCGACCTCGTCCGTCGCGCCCTTCACGGCGACGAGCCGCACGGGCCAGCGAAGCTTGCGGCCCCGCTTCTGCCGCTCCTTCGCGACGGCCTCGACGACGTCCTGGACGACCGCCATGGCGCGCTCGAGCGAGGCGTCCGCACGGGACGCCTCCGCGCGGGGCCAGTCGAGCATGTGGACGCTGAGCCGCCGTCCGTCGAGGTGCTGGTAGATCGCCTCCGCGAGGTGCGGCGTCGCCGGGGCGAGGAGCGCGGCCGTCGTCAGGAGCGCCTCGTGGAGGACCGCGTAGGCGGCCGTCTTCGCGCGGTCCGGGGTGTCCGTCCACGTGCGGTCCCGCACGAGCCTCACGTACCAGCGGGACAGGTCGTCGAGCACGAACGATTCGACCGCCCGGAACGCGCGGTGGAGGCTGTAGGACGCCATCTCGCGGTCGACCGTCGCCTTGAGCCCCTCGATCCGGGAGAGGAGCCATCGGTCCTCCGGCCGCACGTGGGACGCGGTCGCCTCCACGCCGTCCGAGGCGGGGTCGAACCGGTCGAGCGCCATGTACGTCGTCGCGAACCGGAGGACGTTCCAGAGGATGTTCAGCGTGCGCTGCGCCGTCCGCACGCCCTCCTCCTGGAACGTGATGTCCTCCCACGGGGCGTTCACGGAGAGCATGTAGAACCGCAGGGCGTCGACGCCGTACTTGTCGATCACAGCGTTCGGTTCGATCACGTTCCCGAGGGACTTGTGCATCTGCCTCCCGTCGGGGCCGTTCACCCAGCCGTGCATCATCACGGCGTCGTACGGCGCCCGGTCGAACGCGACGACGCCCGCGGCGAGCTGCGAGTTGAACCAGCCGCGCGTCTGGTCGGGCCCCTCGACGATCCAGTCCATTGGCCACCAGCGGCGGAAGTCGACGTCGTCCGCGGGATAGCCGAGGCTCGCCCAGCTCGCGACGCCGCTGTCGAACCACACGTCGAGGACGTCCTTGATGCGCGCCATCTCCGCCCCGCAGTTCTGGCATCCGAGCGCGACGCCGTCGATCCACGGCCGGTGGAGGTCCATGCCCGGCGTGTAGCCCTTCGCGCCGACGAGTTCGGCGCCCGAGCCGACGACGGTCCACGCCTGGCACGTCGGGCAGCGCCAGATCGGGAGTGGGATCCCCCAGTACCGCTGCCGCGAGAGACACCAGTCCCGCAGGTTCTGGGTCCATCCGAGCTGGCGCGCGGAGCCCGCCCAGTCCGGGTACCATGCGACCCGCCGGACCTCGTTCACCATCGTCTCCTTGACCTCGTTGATCTTGAGGAACCACTGGACCGTCGCCCGGAACAGGGTCGGCGTCCTGCAGCGCCAGCAGTGGCCGACGGAGTGGACGATCGTGCCGTCGACGAACAGGGCGCCGAGGGCCTTGAGGTCCTCGAGGATCCGCGCGTTCGCCTGCTTGACGCGCACGCCGGCATACGGGCCCGCCTCCGCTGTGAAGCGTCCCCGCTCGTCGACGGGGGAGAACGGCGGCAGCCCGTGCTTCTGCCCGAGGTCGAAGTCCTCGGGTCCGTGGCCCGGGGCCGTGTGGACGAGGCCCGTGTGCTCCGCCTGGACGAAGTCCGACGGGAGGACCTTGTGGACCCACTTCCCCGAGACCGCCTGCTGGAAGGGGACCTTCGAGGCGAGCGGGTGCGCGTACGCGAGACCCGTGAGCTGCTCGCCCGTGCGCGTCTCGACGACCTCGTAGTCCGTCAGCCCGGCGAGGCCCATGACCGCGGGCACGGCGGACTCCATGATCCACAGGTGCTCCGTCGTGCCGTCGCGGGCCACCTTGACCTTTGCGTACGTGAACGTTGGATGGACGGCGATCGCCATGTTCGCGGGGAGCGTCCACGGGGTCGTCGTCCAGATGAGGAGGGACTCGTCGGGTCGTCCGGTGAGCGGGAAGCGCACGTACACGGACGGGTCCGGCTCGTCGGCATACTCGACCTCCGCGTCCGCGAGGGCCGTCTCGCAGCGGTCGCACCACTGGAGGGACCGGAGCGCCTCGTACAGGAGGCCGCGCTCGTGCGCGCGCTTGAACGTCCACCAGGCCGCCTCGATGTACTCGTTCCGGATCGTCATGTAGGGGCGGTCCCAGTCCATCCACACGCCGAGCCCCTGGAACTGGACGTTCATCTTCCGCAGCAGGTCGAGGGAGAACTCGCGGCACGTCGTCACGAAGCGCTCGATGCCGAGCTGTTCGATCTCCTTCTTGTTCGTGATCCCGAGGGTCTTCTCGACCTGGACCTCGATCGGGAGGCCGTGCATGTCGTAGCCCGGCTGGTCCCGGACGTGGAAGCCGCGCATCCGGAGCCAGCGAAGCACCGCGTCCTTGACCGTCTTGTTGAGGACCTGCCCGAGGTGGATCGAACCGGTCGTGTACGGCGGGCCGTCGACGAAGTAGTAGTCCTCGCCCTTCGCCCGCGCGGCGACGGTCTTCTCGTAGACCTTCGCGCGCCGCCAGAAGTCCTGCACGCGCTTCTCGAGCTCGACCGGCCGGTAGGAATCGTCCGCCTGCTTGATCATCGCAGCCCCCTCCCGGGGGATCGCGGGGCCCTCGGGGCTTTGTCGTCGCCCGACGGCCGCCGACCCATCCGTCACGGGCTATAAAAACCTGACCGCGGCCTGGGCCGGATGCGCGACTCCCCCCATGAAGGATCGCGAACCGGGACCGCGAGGAGGGCGAGACGGGCCCCGCTCGCCGCGCAAAGGCCTATCTTGCGGTCTCACGATGACGCCGTCGGCGATCGTGCATGAAGTGGGTCACCCGGGAACGGGCCATGGTCGATCGGATCGCGTGTCCCTGGCTCATCGTGCGGTTCATCGATCCGAAGGCGGAGTTCCTCTTCGTCCCGCCGGACCGCGTCGACGAGACCGCCGAACGGGAAGGGGCCGTGCCCTTCGACGTGCGTGGGGCCGAGCTGGGCCACGCGCGCGTCGGAGAGGAGGAACGCGTGACCTTCGACGCGATCATCCGGAAGTACGACCTGAAGGATCCCGCCCTCCTGGACCTCGCCGAGATCGTCCGGACGGCGGACGCGACGGTCGTGGCGCGGCCCCGCCCGGAGGGCGCGGGACTCAAGGCCGCCGCCGCGGGCTTCCGGGCGACCGCGAAGGACGACCGGGACAACATGCGCCTCCAGTTCCCGCTGTACGATGCGCTGTATGCCTACTGCAAGGCGCGCATGGAACGCCGCGGCTGAGGGATCCCGCTGACGTCCGCCTTCGTCCGGCTATTGGCGAACCGCGGCACGAGGACGTTCGGCTACGGCTTCACGGGCGTCCTGTTGGGCATCTACCTGTCCCTGCTCGGAGGCGACGACGCCGCCGTCGTGGCCTCGCTGGGCATCGCGCTCTTGAGCGGCGGCGTCCTGAATGTCGTCGTCGGCCACTATGCCGACGTGTTCGGGCGGCGACGGACGATGATCCTCTTCGGCCTCCTGATGACGGCGGCGGGGGTCCTCCTCGCCTTCGCCCCGAGCTTTCCGGTCGCCGTCCTCGCATTGGCGATGGGCGTCGTGACCCCGACCGGGACGGAGGTCGGTCCGTTCCTGTCGCTCGAGCAATCAATCGTTGCCGATGTCGCCCGGACGGGTCGGAGGACCCGGGCCTTCGCCGTGTACAACCTGACGGGTTCCCTGGCCGCCTCGGCCGGTGCCCTCGCAAGCGGCATCCCGACGCTCGTCCTCGGCGCGCCGCCCACGACGCCCGAGGCGCTACGGCCCATGTTCCTCCTGTTCGCGGGCCTCGGGGTGGTCGCCGCGACGCTGGGCGGCAGCCTCCCGCCCGAGGTGGAGATCCGCGGTCCGTCGACGCGCGTCGCCCTGTCGGCCCAGGCGCGGTCCCGCGTCGCGCGGATGTCCGTCCTGTTCGGCGTGGACAGCTTCGCCGGGGGATTCGTGATCCAAGGCTTCGTGGCCTTCTGGTTCTACGTCACGTACCCGGAGTCGCGGGCGCTCCTCGGCCCCCTGTTCTTCGTCGCGGGCATCGTGACGGCGGCGTCCTTCGTCGTGGCGGCCCGGCTCGGCGAGCGGTTCGGCCTCCTGCGCACGATGGTCATCACGCATCTCATGTCGAACGTCTTCCTGATCCTCGTCCCTCTCGCGCCGTCGTTCCCCGCCGCCCTGGGCCTGTACCTCGGCCGCATGGCGCTCTCCCAGATGGACGTACCCACTCGCCAGGCCTACCTCGCCGGCATCGTCGCCCGGGAAGAGCGGACCGCCGCGAACGCCGCCACGAACACGGTGCGCAACTTCGCGCAGGCGGGAGGACCGCTCTCGGTCGGCGCCCTCCTGAACGCGGTCGGTCTTTCCGCACCGTTCCTCCTCGGGGGCGCGTTGAAGATCCTGTACGACGTCTCCGTCTTCGCGACGTTCCGAGGGGTCGAGCCGGCCGTGGTGTGATGCTTGGGCCACCCGCCCGGCGGCCCGAAGGAAACTCGCGCGGTGCCACGCGCGGTGGGGGCCGGGCCCGAGGGCCGGGAGCGAGATTCGAACTCGCGTCAGGGGATCCACAGCCCCCTAGCTTAACCAGGCTGGCCCATCCCGGCCGCGGGCCGTCGGATGCGGGGAGGCCTTAATAG
>JBQTHW010000320.1:0-6089 GCA_052389495.1 Methanobacteriota archaeon
CTCATCGGGTTCGTCGGGGCGCCGTTCACCCTCGCGAGCTACCTGATCGAAGGCGGGCCGTCGAAGGACTTCGTCGAGACGAAGGGCTTCATGCACCGCCACCCGGACGCGTGGCGGAGCCTCATGAACCTCCTCGCGGACAGCGCCGCGGCGTTCCTCCGCGCCCAAGTCGAGGCGGGGGCTCAGGCCGTCCAAGTGTTCGACAGCTGGGTGGGGAGCCTGAGCCCGGGGGACTACGCTTCGAACGTGTCGCCGTACAGCCGCGCCTTGTTCGACGGAATCCGCGAGACGGGCGTGCCGAGAATCCATTTCGGTACCGGGACCGCAGGTTTCCTCGACCGTTTCCGCGACGCGGGCGGGGACGTGATCGGCGTGGACTGGCGCATCCCACTCGACGAGGCGTGGCGCATCGTCGGGGAGGACCGCGGAATCCAGGGGAACCTCGACCCCGCCGCCCTCCTCGGACCCGAGGACTCCTGGAGGGCCGCCGCCCGCGATGTGCTCCGACGCGCCGATGCGCGCCCCGGCCACGTCTTCAACCTGGGCCACGGCGTGCTCCCACAGACGCCGCTCGGGCATCTCCAGGCGCTCGTGCGCTTCGTCCATGGAGAGAGCGAGAGGTGACCCGAGCGACGGCCAGGTCGGCGACCGGCGTACTCCTCATGGCCGTGGGGGGCCCGAGCTCCCTCGACGACGTCGAGGGTTTCCTCAAGGACGTCCGGCGCGGGCGGCCGACGCCGAAGGAACTCGTGGAGGAGTTCCGCGCCCGGTACGGCCGGATCGGCGGGAGGTCGCCGCTCCTCGAGATATCCCGCGCGCAGGCGAACGCCCTCGAAAACCGGCTGCGCGAGCTCGGGACCGAGTACCCGTGCTACGTCGCCATGAGGAACTGGCATCCGCACATCCGGGACGTGCTGCCCGAGATCGCACGCGACGGAGTTCGGAGGATCGTCGCCCTCTGTCTGACACCGTACTACTCGCGAATGAGCGTTGGCGCCTACTTCGTGGCCCTCCAAGAGGGCCTCCGGATGCGCAAGCTCCCCATGGACGTCTCCTACGTCGAGAGTTGGAACGACGAACCTGCGCTCGTGGCTGCATACGCCGCAAGGATCCGCGACGGTCTCGACCGGTTCGCCGCACAAGGAATCGCGGATCCTGTCGTTCTGTTCAGCGCCCACAGCCTCCCAAGGAAAATCATGGAGGACAGGGATCCGTACGAACGGGAACTCGCGGAAACGAGGGAGGCGATCCTCGCTCGGCTGCCAAGGCTCCGTACGCGGATGGCGTACCAGAGCGCGGGACGGACGGAGGAGCCGTGGCTCGGACCCACAATCGAGGATACGCTCGACGAGCTCGGGAAGGCGGGGGAGCGCGCGGTCCTCGTGGCCCCGTTCGGCTTCGTGTCGGACAACGTGGAGATCCTGTACGACATCGACATCGAGGCGAAGGAGCGGGCTGAGAAATGGGGGATGCGCCTCGAGCGAGCGGAATCCCTGAACACGGACGCCCGCTTCGTCGAGGCGATGGCGCGGGTGGTCTTGGACGCCGCCCCTGCCGAGTAGGCTGCCTACCTCCCTCTCCGCGCGGGGCTCCGAACCCTTGGCGCCCGCTTCGCGACGACGGTCCGGAAGTAGCGGCAGAAGGGCGTGAAGGAGCACGCCGTGCACCGAGGGCCAATGGGCCGGCACACCTCCTTGCCGAAGCGGATGAACAGCTCGTTCACGTGGAGCCACGAATCCCTCGGGACGATGTGCATGAGCGCCTTCTCCGTCGCCTCCGGCGCCTTTGTCCGGACGAGGCCGAGCCGGTTGCTCACCCGGTGCACGTGCGTGTCCGTCGGGATGCGCGGCTCGCCGTAGGCGTACACAAGGACGCAGTTCGCCGTCTTCGGACCGACCTGGGGGAGCTCGATGAGCTCTTCGTACGTGCGCGGCACGCGGCCCTCGTAACGGTCGAGGAGGGCCTGGCTGACCTTGCGGATCATGACGGCCTTCTGGCGGTAGAAGCCCACCGGGCGGATGAGCCGTTCGAGATCCGTTGGGGACGCCGCCGCAATCGCCACGGGCGTCGCGTACTTCGCGAAGAGCTGCGCGGACGCGCGCTCCGTCATCTCGTCCCGGGTCCGCTGCGAGAGGATCGTCGAGATGAGGACGAGGAACGGGTCCTCCCGCTCCGCGGTGATCTTCGCGAGGGCCGTCTCACCCTCGTGCAGGTCGCCCGACGGCAGGTAGCGGCGGGCCAGGTCCCGGAGGATCGGGCGGACGTGGTCACGCGCCCGTGCCGAGGTGCGCAAGGGCCTCCCCCGCCGTGTAGATGGATCCCGTGATCAGGACGACGTCGTCCGGCCCGGCCTCGCGGAGGGCCTCGTCGATTCCGTCCCCGACGGCCGGGACGACGGTCGCGTCGACGTGGGGGCGGAAGGCGGCGGCGACCTGCTCCGCCGGGAACGCACGATGGGACTTCGGTCGGCACGCGAACACGCGCTTCGAGCGTGGTCCGAGCGACTCCGCAAACGCGGCGAGGTCCTTGTCCTCGAGGACGCCCGTGACGAGGAAGAAGCGGCGTCCGGGGAGGAGTTCTTCGACGGACTGGGCGAGGGCGCGAATCGCGGGACCGTTGTGCGCTCCGTCGACGAGTACGGTCGGCCGCTCGCGGACGACCTGAAGCCGCGCGGACCAGCGTGTCGCCCCGATGCCGTCGACGATCGCGCGGTCGGGCACGTCGAACCCTTTCGAACGCAGCTCCGCGAGCGCGGCGACCGCGAGGCCGACGTTCTCGACCTGGAAGCTCCCGAGAAGGGGCGTCTCGACGTCAAGGGTGCCGAACGCGCCCGCGACACGGACGCGCTGCCCCCGCAGGTCCTGGGACAGACGCTTCGCGTCGACGTCGCGGCCCACGACCGTCAGGTCCGCGCTGACCTCCGTGCAGCGCGCTTGGATGGCCGGCAGGGTCTCCTGGTCAACCGTGACGACGCGCGCACCCGGCTTGATGATGCCCGCCTTCTCCCGCGCAATCCGCGTCACGGTTTTGCCCAGGTGCTCCGTGTGCTCCAGCCCGATCCGCGTGAGGACCGCCACGAGGCCGTCGATCACGTTCGTCGCGTCCATCCGGCCGCCCATCCCGACCTCGACGACCGCGGCGTCAACGCGGCGCTCGAGGAAGTACTGGAACGCCATCGCGGTCGTGACTTCGAAGAACGTCGGGTGGTCCGTCCGCCTCCGGCCCGCGAGGGTCGTGACGGCGGGCTGCATGTCGTGCCACAGACGCAGGACGTCGGCGTCGGCGATCGGCTCGCCGTCCACCCGGATGCGCTCGTTGAACCGGATAAGATGGGGCGACGTGTACAGGCCGACGCGGTAGCCTGCGGCCTTCAGGGCGGACGCAGCGTACGCGGAGACGGACCCCTTGCCGTTCGTCCCCGTCACGTGGACCGCCCGGAGGCCGCGGTGGGGGTCGCCGAGGAGCTCGAGGAGCCTCCGGATGTTGTCGAGGCCGAGCTTGATCCCGAACCGCTCGAGGCGGTACAGCTCCTGCAGGGTCGCCTCGTAGTCCATCTGCGGGCCGGCCGCCCGCTATCCGGAGGCCCCGGTTAAAGCTTCGCCCGCGCAGCCTCAGAAGAAAATGAACGATCGAAAAACCGTGAACAGGAACGTGGAGACGATGAGCCACACCGCGACAAAGACCATCGAGAAGCCCATGAGACCTCGGCGCGTCGTCTCCGGCGTCGCGTCCCGGGAGGCCGACAACCATGCGAGGGTCACGCTGAAGCCTGCCGCGAAGTCCAAGAGGGCGGCGGACGCGAAGCCCAGGCCTCGGACCAAGATAACGTAGGCTTGGACTGAGCCGGGAGGCGGAGACGACGAGGGGGCGGGGATGAAGAAGATGGAATGGTAGGCGAGGAGGCCCGCGAAGATCGCGACGCCCATGACGACGGCCCCGGCTCGCAGGAGGAGGAGACCGCCGTCCGCCTTTGGTGGCGGCCACGCGGCGGGCATTGGGACGGGGGCCGACGGCGGCCAAGGAGGCGCCCCAATCGGCGGGACGGTCGGAGAGTTCACGGACATCCCGTTCCGCGAAAGCCCGCTCAAGGCATCAAACTATGCCGCGCAACTCGATCCTGCGACGACCATACGTATTTATCGAGCGGGACGAATCGTCGCGCGATGCATCCTGCGGATCGAGTCCGAGGGGCCAAGAGCACGAAGCTCCAGGGCAAGACGATCGTCCTCGGCGTCACGGGCAGCATCGCCGCCGTCGAGACCGTGAAGCTGACGCGGGAGCTGATCCGCCACGGGGCCGATGTCCACGCCGTCCTATCGGTGTCCGCGCAGTCGATCGTCCATCCGAACGCGCTCCAGTTCGCCACGGGCCACGACGTCGTCACGCGCCTCGACGGCTCGATGTCGTATCTGGAGATGTGCGGCACCGACGGCAAGGCGGACCTCCTCCTGATTGCGCCGTCCACGTCGAACACGATCTCGAAGGTCGCGAACGGCATCGACGACACGACCGTGACGACGTACGCGGTGAACGCGCTCGGGGCCGGCATCCCGATCCTCCTCGCTCCGGCGGCGCACGAGACGATGATGCGCAACCCGGTCGTCGTCGCGAACGTCCGGCGGCTCAAGGACCTCGGCGTGGAGTTCATCGAGCCGACGTGGGAGGAGGACAAGGCGAAGATGGCAGACGCCGACGCAATCGTCGCCCGCGTGATTCGCCGGCTCGGGCCGAAGGACCTGGACGGCAAGAAGGTCCTCGTGATCGCCGGCGCGACGATCGAGCCGATCGACGACGTGCGCGTCATCACGAACCGGTCGACGGGCGGCACGGGCATCGAGCTCGCGAAGGCGGCCTTCGAACGCGGAGCGGACGTCGAGCTGTGGATCGGCCGTCACGAGGCGACGATCCCCGCGTGGATCGGATTCAAGCGATTCGACACGACATCCGAACTTGCGAAGCTCGCGGAGGGCGTCCACGCGGACCTGTGCGTCGTCCCGGCGGCGATCTCGGACTTCGCTCCTCCCAAGGCCAAGGGGAAAGTCCCGAGCCGAAAGGGAGCGCTGAGCCTCGATCTCGAGCCGACCCCGAAGGTCCTCGCGGCGCTCCGGAAGCGCACGACAGGCGCCCTCGTGGGGTTCAAGGCCGAGGCCGGCGTGCGACCGGCCGAGCTGAAGGAGAGGGCCCTCGCGCTGCTCACGGAGGCGGACCTCGACCTGGTCGTCGCGAACGACGTATCGAAGGTCAAGGGCGACGAGACGTCCGTCCTCATCGTGGACCGCAAGGGCCGGTCCGAGACGTTCGAGGGCACGAAGGCCCTCGCCGCCGAGCGGATTTGGAGCGCAATCGCGCATGGTCTACCAGGGTGAGGCGTTCTGCCCTGGTCACGTGACCGCGTTCTTCGAGGTCGTCGACCACGAGGACCCGCGGCGGAAGGGGTCCCGGGGGGCCGGCCTCTCGCTGAGCCTCGGGGTGACAACGGTGGCGCGGGTGCGGGACGCATCGCGGCCCTCCGTCGAGGTCTTCGTGAACGGTAAGCCGACGAAAGCCGAGGTGACCAGAGCGGCGGCAGCGAGCATCCTGGGCGACCACGCGTACGAAGTCAAGATTCTGAGCGAGACACCCCTCCCGGTTTCCCAGGGATTCGGCGTGAGCGCGGCCGCGGCCCTGAGTACGATTCTCGCACTCGACGACGCCCTCGGGGTCGGTCGACCCCGGGACGAACTCGTCACGGCGGCCCATGTCACGGAGATCGAGTGCCACACGGGGCTCGGCGACGTCGTGCCGGCGTCGCTCGGTGGCATGGACCTCCGGCTCGCGCCGGGTGCGCCGGGCGCCGCGGACGTCCGGACACACGAGATCCGGGAGGACATCCTGTTGGCGGTCATCGGGCCCGAAATCTCCACGCGCGCGGTCCTGCGCGATGCATCGAAGGTCACCGCGATCAACCGGTCCGGCAGCCGATGCGTCGAGGAGTTCACCCGCGAGCCGACCCTCGATCGCCTCTTCGACCTCGGGAATCGGTTCGCCGAGGAGACCGGTCTTGCGAGCCGGGCTGTCCTCGAGGTCAGCCGCGCGGCGCGGATGTTCGG
>JBQTHW010000321.1:0-11920 GCA_052389495.1 Methanobacteriota archaeon
TCGGGGCGAGATGGTCGCCGTCGTCGGACCGTCCGGCTCGGGCAAGACGACCCTCCTCAACTGCCTCTCCGGGATCGACGACATCACGGACGGCGAGATCCTCATCGACGGGCGGAGCCTGAAGACGCTGAGCGACACGCAGAAGGCGGACTTCCGCGCGGAGAACGTCGGCTTCGTGTTCCAGGCGTACAACCTGATCCCCGTGCTGCGCGCCGCGGAGAACGTGGAACTCCCACTCCTGATCATGGGCGTCGCGCCGAAGGAGGCCCGCGCACGCGCGATCGAGGCGCTGAAGGCCGTCGGACTCGAGGAGGAGGCGCTCCGTCGACCCGCGGAGCTGAGCGGCGGGCAGCAGCAGCGCGTCGCGATCGCCCGCGCCCTCGTGAACGATCCGAGCATCGTGTTCGCGGACGAGCCGACGGGGAACTTGGACAGCGAGACGTCCCGCGACGTCATGGCGCTCCTCCAGCGGCTGAACAAAGAACGAGGCCACACGTTCGTCCTCGTGACCCACGACCCGAACGTCGCCCGCGTCGCGAATCGCGTCGTGGCGATGCGCTCCGGCCGGATCGAGAAGGAGTACCGGCCCTCGGAGTTCTGACGCATGGCGCATGAGCTGCCATACCTCGCGGCGGTGGGACTCGTCGTCCTCGCGGTTGCCGCGCTGTCGATCCGGCGGCGTATCCTGTTCCGCGTCGCGGTCCGGAACATCGGCCGGAGGAAGACGCAGGTCGCCCTCGCCATCGCGGGCCTCCTCGTTGCGACCTCGATCCTGAGCGGGAGTTTCGTCATCGGCGACTCCCTGAACTACGCGATCCGTGCGTCCGCGTTTCGCGGCCTCGACGTGATCGACGAGACGATCGCGTTGAGCAGCACGCAGGGTGCGAATCCGTTCTTCAACGAGTCCGTGTACGGCGGCCTCGCCGCGAACCGGACCGCGATGCCCCACGTGGACGGCCTTGGACCGCGAATCGTCGTCCGGGTGAGCGTGCTCCACGAGGACTCCCAGCTCTTCGAGGGTCAGGCGACCCTCATCGGGTTCGATCCCGTTGCCGACCCAGGGGTCTTCGTGCGCTCGGACGGCGCTCGTACGGATGGTTCGGAGTTGAACTTCTCCGAGGTGTTCCTCAGCGCGCCCCTCGCGCAGGACATCGAGGCGGGCGCGGGGGATGTCGTCACCCTGTTCGTCCCGTTGCCGGGCGGGTCCCTCCCGGTGCGGTACGTGGCCGAGGACGTCCTCCTCGACGAGGGCAAGGGAGCCTGGCTGAACGGCCGGGTCGTGTTCGCGGCCCTCCCCACCGTCCAGTTCCTCCTCTCCGCCTTCGGCCGGATCAACGAGATTGTCGTGTCGAATGCGGGCGGCGTGGAAGAGGGGGTCCTCGCGACGGACGACGCGATCTCGGAACTCGACGCCGTCCTGGGGGCCGGCCACCCGTACCTCATCCATCCGATCAAACGCGACCTCCTGGACGACGCGGACACGTCCTCGAGCACCCTCACGCAGGTGTTCACGCTCCTCGGTACCTTCACGATCGCCGCGGGCCTCATGCTGATCGTAAGCATCTTCACGATGCTCGCGGAGGAACGCAAGCCCGAGATGGGGATCCAGAGGGCCGTCGGGATGCGCCGGAGCCACCTCACCGAGCTGTTCACACTCGAGGGGTTCCTGTACGCTCTCGCGAGCGCGGCCCTCGGTGCCGTCGCCGGGCTCGTCGTCGCGGGGGTCATCATCTTGGTGATCAGCCGAATTTTCGCGGGCGAAGGCCTCACCCTGGTCCTTCGGTGGGAGGCGGGCAGCCTCCTCCTCGGCTTCGCCCTCGGCTTCCTGCTCACGATCGCGACGATCAGCCTGACATCGGGTCGGATCAGCAAGTTGAACATCGTCCGGGCCGTACGGAACATCCCCGAGCCGACGATCCGCCGGGCGTCGTGGGGGCAGGTCCTTGCGGGAGCCGTGCTCCTCGCGATCGGCCTCATCGCGACGCTCGCCGGATACCAGGGCCGCAGCGCGGTCCTGTTCAGCCCCGGCGTGGCCCTCGCCGCCCTTGGCGCGGCACAGCTCGCCCACCGGACGATCGGCACGCGCGCGGCCTTCACCGTGGCAGGCCTGTTCGTCGTTTCGTGGCTCATCGCGCCGATCACATGGTTCGCCGGAACGCAGCCGGGCATCGACCTGTTCATCGTGACGGGGATCATGCTCGTCCTCGGCGGCGTCCTCCTCGTCGTGTTCAACAACGCGATCCTCGTCAGCGTCCTCCCGAGACTCGCGGCCCGACGCCGCCATCTTCAGCCCGTCCTCCGGACCGCGATGGCGTACCCGATGAACCGTCCGTTCCGCACGGGCCTGACGATCGCGATCTTCGCCCTCGTCATCTTCACGATCGTTGTCATGGCGACGATCCAGGGCCTCATCGGCGCGAGCGTGAGCGCGATCACCCACGACGCATCGGGCGGCTACGACATCTTCGGCCTTGCGAATCCGATCGAGGACTTCGAGGCCCTGTACGCGAATTCGACGGTGGCGGCGAACATCACCGCCCACGGCGCGCTCCTGTTTGCACCGACGCGTCTCACGCCCCCGGACGGCGGGGATCCTGTCTTCTATGAAGTGTACGGCGTCGACTCGGCGTTCGTGGAACAGAA
This sequence comes from Methanobacteriota archaeon, assembly GCA_052389495.1. Classification (GTDB taxonomy): domain Archaea; phylum Thermoplasmatota; class Thermoplasmata; order RBG-16-68-12; family RBG-16-68-12; genus RBG-16-68-12. Next base: position 2,644 of record JBQTHW010000321.1, read on the forward strand.
CGAGTTCACGTTCTACAGGAAGCCGGACCGCTTCCCGACGGATCGCGACGTGTGGCGGGAGGTCCTCGCGAACCCCGACGTGGCCGTCGTCGATCGCACCGTCCAGCCCGTGGACTTCGGCCCGCCCGCAGGCGATCTCCGCCTGGACGTCGGCGACGTCGTCTCCTTGCGGAACGCGTCCGGGGGAGACCGCACCGTGGAGATCATCGGGATCCTCGATTCCATCGCGCTCCGGGGCTTTTTCCTCCAGGCGGACACCGTGCGTTCCGAGTTCGGCTCCGTCGCGCCGAGCTTCTTCCTGTTCAAGGTCGGCTCCGGAGAGGACCCCGATGCCGTCGCGAAGGACATCGAGCGCGCCTTCTTGCCGTGGCAGATGCAGACGATCGTCCTCGCGACCATCGTTGCGGAGAACCTCGAGACGACGTTCGCCTTCTTCGATCTCCTCGAGGGATACCTCGCGATGGGCCTCCTCGTCGGCATCGCGGGGCTCGGAATCATCACGCTCCGGAACGTGACGGAACGTCGGCAGGAGATGGGCGTCCTCCGGGCGATGGGCTACCGCCGCGGGATGATCTTGGAGAGCCTCGTCCTCGAGACCTCGTACGTGGCCCTCCTGGGCATCGGCCTCGGCGTCGTCCTGGGCATCCTCCTTTCCTACCGGATCTCCGTGGAATTCTTCGTGGGTGAGGAGGCGTTCCTGATCCCCTGGGGGCGCATCGTCCTCGTGACGGGGGTCGCGTACGTCATGAGCGTCCTCGCGACGGCGTCGCCGGCGATCCGCGCCGCACGGTTCCCGCCGGCGGAGGCGATCCGCTACATCGAGTAGGCGTGCCCGGCGCAGACCTCTTGAGGGTCGAATCCCTTGCCGCCGGCGGTTGGCGGGAGACCCGCCGCGAGATCTCGATGACGCCGAGCGTGTCGACCCCGGACCGATACAACGCGAGCGAGATGCTCGACCGGACCTTGGCCGCGGGGCGCGGTCGGGAGGTCGCGATCCGGTGCGGATCCGAGAGCTTGACGTACGTCGAGCTCCACGAGCGGGTGTGCCGGTTCGGGAGCGCCCTGAAAGGCCTCGGGCTGCGGCGGGAGGAACGGCTGCTCCTCGTCCTCAACGACACGCCCGTCTTCCCCGTCGCCTTCCTGGGGGCGATCCGCGCAGGCTGCGTCCCCGTCCCGGTCAACCCCTTTCTCAAGGCCGAGGATTACGGCTTCTTTCTCCGAGATACGTATGCGCGAGCGGCCGTCGTCGATCGCGAGCACGTTGAGAAGGTGCTGGCAGCGACGGACGTTCGCGCGGAGCATTTCCACGTCGTCGTGGCGAACGGGAGTTCCGGGGACCTGCGGAGCTTCGACGACGTGGTCCGAGGGGGAGTCGAGGCGATGCCGCCCGCGGAGACGCATCGGGATGACATGGCCTTCTGGCTGTACAGCTCCGGGAGCACGGGGCACCCGAAAGGCGTCGTTCACCTCCAGCACGACATCCTCTACACATGCGAGACGTACGCGCGCCACACCCTCGCGATTCATCCGGAGGACGTCACGTTCTCGACGTCGAAGCTGTTCCACGCCTACGGGCTCGGGAACAGCCTTTCGTTCCCATGTTGGGCCGGGGCGACCTCCGTGCTCCTTCCGTCGCGGCCGACGCCGGGTACGGTCCTCGCGACCGTCGACCGCGTGCGCCCAACGATCTTCTTCAGTGTCCCGACGCTCTACAATGCGATCCTGAACGATCCGGACCTGCGCAAGTACGACCTGTCCTCGATCCGCCTTTGCATCTCCGCCGCCGAGGCCCTCCCGCCCGAGATTTGGCGTCGCTGGAAGGAGGCCACGGGCCTCGCAATCCTCGACGGAATCGGGACCACGGAGATGCTTCACATCTTCCTGTCGAACCGGCCCAATGCAATCCGGCCCGGATCGAGCGGGACGCCGGTCCCGGGGTACGACGCGAAGGTCGTCGATGACGAAGGCGACCCTGTCCGTCCGGGCCAGGCGGGACACCTCCTCGTGCGGGGCGACAGCGCCGCCGCATACTATTGGCACGAGCACGCGAAGACGAAGACGACGATCCTCGGGGAGTGGGTGCGGACCGGAGACTGGTACCGCGTCGACTCCGCCGGCTTCTACTGGTACGAGGGCCGGACGGACGACATGATGAAGGTCGGCGGCATGTGGGTCTCGCCGATCGAGATGGAGAACGCGTTGGTCGAGCATCCCGCCGTCGCGGAGGCGGCCGTCGTGGGCGTGACGGTCACCGGCCTCAACCGCGCGAAGGCGTTCATCGTGCTGCGGGCCGGTCACGTCGGGTCCGAGGGTCTCGCGGGCGAACTCCGGCGCTGGTGCAAGGAGCGCCTTGAGCGGTACGAGTACCCGCACCTCGTCGAGTTCGTCGCCGACCTCCCGAAGACGATGACCGGAAAGATCCAGCGATTCAAGCTCCGAGGCGCCCGGAACGCCTAGCGTCATCGGAGGGCGGCAGCGGCCTGCGATCGCGGTCGAGGAGCGCGATGGCGACGACTTCCTTGGCGAGGTAGTGCGGCTTCCTTCGCGTCGGGAATCCGTAGTGGAAGGGGGGCGGCCCGGCGAGGCCCGCGAGAGCCGCCTCGAACTCTCGGTTCAGCCACGTGACGACGGTCCGGGCGTCATCGTGGGGGATGGTCGGCCAGCCCCGAACGGGTCCGAACAGGCGGGCCCGAACGCGCTCGCTCAGCGGTCCTTCTCCGCATGCGATCGCAACAAGGAACGCGGCGACGCCAGGATGGAGGTGCTGGACCGGCGGCAGCTGAAGATACGACGCCAGTCGGTTTCCCGCCCGGGCGCTGCGCCAGCTCGCATCAAGGAGGACCCGGCGCTCTGCGTTCACGAACGCGATACCCCCGAGGCTCCGATCCACCCTGCAGCCGGGAGGGGCGCCCTCGAGGACAGCCACCCGACCCTCCAGCCACTCACCGAGGTTTCGTCCGAGCTCGAACGTGACCGCATAGGCGCGCGCAAGGCATGCATGGAGAGCCCTCAGGTTCTGGTCGAGAGGCTCGTCGAACCACGACTCCCGGAGTCGCCTCGCTTCGTCCCACGGCCCGGAGACGGCGACGGGAACGCCGGCGGCCGCGAGGCGCTGGGCGACGTACCCCGCGGAGGTGACCTGGCAGAGGAGGATCCTCGCGTCGATGCGACGGTCGGCGAGGTTCCGGCCGAAGCGTAGCAGGTAGTGGAACAGGAAATGGAACGCCGTAAAGGCGGCGACGAGGCTCGTGCCCTCCGGAGAGCAGGGCCCCGGGTCGAAATCGACGGGACTTCCCGCGAGGATCCGGAAGCCGTGGATCGAGCGACGAAGCCAAGCGACGTAACGGAAGACATCGAGCTCGCTCACGTGTGGCGCGTGCATGAGGACGTACCGGGAGCCTTCCGAGAATTTCGTCGCTCCAACGATCTCCCGGAGTCGATGCCCCTTTCGCAGCACGATTTCGACGTCCAGATCCGAGATCCCCGGGACGTGAACCCGGCCGTCCGTGTAGACCGCTTCGACCGCGGGGTGGCGCCCGAGCCGACCGGCCACCTCCTCCGCGGCTCGCTCGTAAGCCTCGGGCTCGACGGGCCTCGGCAAGTCCTGGAAGGACCACGGAGTCCTCCCGACGAGGAGTCGGCGGGCCTCCCCCATGCGTTGTGCAGCAGCGTCGCGAGGAGGCATCAGGATTTGGGGTCGGGTTCGCCTGGCCCGACCGTCGGGAGTGGGTCCGCCCGGATTTGAACCGGAGTCTAGTGGTCCCGAACCACCAAGGATAGACCAAGCTACCCCACGGACCCTGGGCGGTTGCGCGGAAGGAGGGGGGTCCGTATAAGCGTTGTGCGCTCTTGCGCATGGCTGCCGCTTTTCCGTCTTCTCGGATTCGAGAATATCTCGAGTCCCTCGGAAGCGCACGCGATGCGTCGTTAGGACGCGCCTCGAAAATCCCCACGAGAGTGAGCAGCACCGGACATACGTGTCCGTCGAGGTGACATGCCGGTTAAGTACGATGAGATGCTGCGCTGCGGCGAGGAGGTGGACAACATCCACAAGAGATTGGCCATCGTGAGCTTGATCGCCGTGGCCCTCGCCCTCGCTGCGTTGGGCACGAGCCTCGTGCTCCCGGGACGCGCGGGGACGACGGTCAGCGGCGAAAGCGAGACGTTGGTCGGGAAGACCGTCAGCGCAAGCATCCCGATGCCCACGACCGTGAAGGCGTCCGCGACCGCATCGGGCTGCGAGAACGCGCCCGGACCGAAGGTCACGTTGACCGGCGAGGTCGCGATCGGCGGCCTCGGGGTCGAGCTGATCTTCAAGAACAACGCGAAGGGGACGCACACGCACACGGAGACGACGACGGCGACGGCCGTCCTCATCCCCGAAGGCGAGAGCGTCACGATCCCGAAGCAGCCCGTGAACGGAGGGACCGGCGGCAACCCGTTCATCTGGCTCCAGTGGCTCGACGCGGACGGGAACGCGATCTCCTCGGAGATCTTCCTGGGACGATGCGTCCAGGGCCTGTTCGCCGTGTCGGGCGACTTCGTGATCCCGTCCCTCGCGACCGCGACGGTATCGGGCGGATCGTGCGACAACCGTGGCTCGACGATCACGCTGAGCGGCGAGCTCCGGCTCTCGGGCCTGAACGCGCGGCTGATCTTCCGCAACAACGACAACCCGGTCGGCGGGCCGCACAAGGCCGAGAAGCCGACGACCGTGGACGTCGTGATCCTGCCGGAAGGCCAGTCGATCGAGTTCGCGAAGCAGCCCCCGCTCGGCGGCGCCGGCGGGAACCCGTGGATCTCCCTGCGGTTCCTGAGCGGCGACGGCGCGCCCGCGTCCGAGGAGTTCCTCCTCGGCCGGTGCGTCCAGGACTTCTAGGCCCCGGTCCGAGTCGAACCCTTTTCCCTTTTCATTTCCCCGCGCGCGAGCGGACGCGTTCCCTCCCGGCGTATCGTCGTTCGACGATGCGCACTTCGGCATCCTTATATACGCCTCGGCTCCTCGGTCGGACGATGGATTTTCCTCTCCGGGAGAAGATCGCCGGGGAGATCGCCCTCTCCGAGGCCCCCGGCAAGACGATGCGCTAATGGCGCGAGGAGCTCAAGATCTCCCAGACGAAGCTCGCGAGGCACATGCACGTCTCCCCGAGCGTGATCAGCGACTACGAAGCGGGCCGGCGGACCTCGCCCGGCATCCGGACGATCCGGCGGCTCGTGGACTCCCTCCTTGAAATCGATCGTCACTCCGGAGGCCGGCTCTCGAAACGCTTCGACGCCGTAGACGACGTCATCCCATCGATGCGCGACTGGGCCGTCGGGATGCGCGCGGCGGACTTCCTGCGGCGGATCGAGGCGAAGCTCCTCACGCACCGGCTCAACACCCGCCGCACGCTGAACGGATACACGGTGATCGACTCGATCAAGGCGATCACGACCCTCGACGCGAACGACTACCTCAAGATCTACGGCACGACGAGCGAGCGGGCGCTCCTCTTCACGGGCGTGAAGTACGGGCGGTCGCCGATGATCGCGATTAAGGCGCATCCGCTCAAGCCCGCGATGGTCGTGTACGTCCAGCCCGAGAACGTCGACGAACTCGCGATCCGGCTCGCGGACCTGGAGAACATCCTCCTCGCGAAGACGGACCTGGAGGCGTCCGTCCTCATCGAGCGTCTGGAGCGGATCGGGTGAGCGCGGGCATCGTGAGCTACGGGGGCTACGTCCCGAGGTACCGCATCCGGCCGAAGGAGATCGGGGCCGTCTGGGGCGCGGACGGCGAGGCGATGGGGCGGGCGCTGAACATCAAGGCAAAGAGCGTGCCCGGGCCCGACGAGGACGTCATCACGATCTCCGTCGAGGCCGCCCGGGCCGCGATGGCGAAGGTCGACCTCGCGCCGACGGACATCGGCGCGATCTACGTCGGCTCGGAGAGCCACCCGTACGCCGTCAAGCCGACGGCCACGGTCGTCGCGGAGGCGATCGGGGCGGCCCCCGTCATGACGGCGGCGGACTTCGAGTTCGCGTGCAAGGCCGGCACCGCCGCGATCCAGACGTGCCTCGGCCTCACCCTCTCCAAGATGTACGCATACGGCATGGCGATCGGCTCCGACACCTCGCAGGGCGCGCCGGGCGACGCCCTCGAGTACAGCGCGTCCGCGGGCGGGGCCGCGCTCGTCATCGGGACGGAGAAGGTCATCGCGACGATCGACCACACCGTCTCGTACACGACGGACACCCCGGACTTCTGGCGACGGGAGGGCCAGCGGTATCCGAGCCACGGCGGCCGGTTCACGGGCGAGCCGGCGTACTTCAAGCACGTCGTGAGCTGCGCCCAGATCCTGTTCAAGCGCGCCGGCACGACCGCGGAGGACTACGACTACGCCGTGTTCCACCAGCCGAACGGCAAGTTCCCCGTGCGGGCGGGGAAGCAGCTCGGCTTCAAGGACGGCCAGATGGACACGGGCCTGCTCGTCCGGGACATCGGGAACACGTACAGCGGCGCGATCATGCTCGGCCTCTGCGCGATCCTCGACGAGGCGGACCCCGGCGACCGGATCTTCGCGATGGGCTACGGCAGCGGCGCGGGCTCCGACGGGTTCGACCTGACCGTGACGGACGAGGTCCGGCGGATTCGCCGGGAGGGCTCGATCGTGTCGATGATCAAGAACGCCGCGTTCATCGACTACGCGACGTACGCGAAGTACCGCGGCAAGATCGCGATGCGGGAGGCCGCCGGATGAGGGACGTCGCGATCATCGGCGTCGGCGAGACGCCGTTCGGCGAGCTGTGGGACCACTCGTTTCGGGACCTGGGGATCCAAGCGGGCCTCAAGGCGATTCAGGACGCGAAGGTGACCGCGGAGGAGATCGACGCGGTGTACGTCGGGAACATGAGCGCGGGGAAGTTCATCGACCAGGAGCACGTGTCCGCCCTCGTCGCCGACTATGCGGGGCTCGCGGACATGCACCTCCCGACGGTCCGGGTCGAGGGGGGCGGCGCGTGCGGTGCGATCGCGCTGCTCCAGGCGCGCATGGCGATCGCCTCCGGCATGTACGACGTCGTCGTGGTCGGCGGCGCGGAGAAGATGACGGACGTGGGCGACGTCCAGGCGGCGGAGATCCTCTCGAGCACGGCGGACCAGGAATGGGAGAGCGTCTTCGGCGCGACGTTCGCGGGCCTGTACGCGATGATGGCACGCCGGCACATGCACGAGTTCGGGACGACGCGGGAGCACATGGCGGCCGTCGCGGTGAAGAACCACCGGAACGGGGCGCTCAACCCCGTCGCCCAGTTCCAGAAGGAGATCTCCCTCGACACGGTCCTCCAGGCGCCGTGGGTCGCGGAACCGCTTGGCGTGTTCGACTGCGCGCCCCTCAGCGACGGCGCGGCCGCGCTCGTCCTGTGCCCGATGGACCAGGCGCGGCGCTACACCGACACGCCGATCCGGATCGCGGGGTCGGGTCAGGCCAGCGACTTCCTCGCCCTGCACGATCGCCGCACCCTGACGACGATGGACGCGACCGTCGTCGCGGGCAAGCGCGCGTTCGCGGAGGCGAAGGCCGAGCCGCACGACATCCGGGTCGCGGAGGTCCACGACAACTTCACGATCACGGAGATCCTCGCGATCGAGGACCTCAAGTTCGTCGAGAAGGGGAAGGGCGGCCCCGCGACCGCGGACGGCGTCACGGCGCTCAACGGCAAGGTGTCCGTGAACCCGTCGGGCGGGCTCAAGGCGCGCGGTCAGCCGGTCGGCGCGACGGGCGTCGCGCAGGCGGTCGAGATCGTCCGGCAGCTGCGGGGCGAGGCGGGGAAGCGCCAGGTCGTCGGCGCGCGTCGCGGGCTGACGCACACCCTCGGCGGCACGGGCGCGACCGCGGTCGTGCACATCTTCGAGCGGGGGGCGTGACGTGGCGATCCCGAGGTTCTGGCGCGAGATCTCGAGCCGCTACAACCTGATCGGCACGAAGTGCGGCTCGTGCGGACAAGTCGACTTCCCGCCCCGGGAGGTGTGCCCGGAGTGCGGCCGCCGGTCGATCGGCAAGATGCAGCCCTTCCGGCTGCGCGGGACCGGCCAGGTCGTGACGTTCACCGTGGTCCACGACGCGCCCGCGCAGTACGAGATGCAGAAGCCGTACGTGCTCGCGATCGTCGAGACGGACGAGGGCGTACGCATCACGTCCCAGGTCATCGACGTGGCGCCGGAGGACGTGCGCATCGGCATCCGGGTCCAGGCGGCCTTCCGGAAGCTCGGCCAGGAAGGCTCCGCGGGCGTGATCCACTATGGCTACAAGTTCCGGCCGACGAGCTGAAGGGCGCGGTGCATCATCCGCCGGAAGGAGCGACGACCTCGGAAGGCGGAGCGGCGGAGGAGAGCCGCGGCGACGAGAAGCGCGGGCGCGCCCGTCCACACGGGCACGGATGATGAGGCATCGACCGGCGGTGCCGTCCGCTCGTGGCGCGGAAGGCCCGTCGCATCGGCTTTCGGTCCGCGATCGAAGACCCCGCGTGCCTCGATATCCGCCGTGGCCAACCTCGGTCCGGACTGCCGCGGCGTCGACGAGGCGGTCGGCGCGAGCTTGTACCTCCCGTCGACGATGGTCGTCTCGCCGGCAACGACGCTCACCGACTCGCTTGTGGGCGCCACATACCCGGGAACCGCGCCGTACGCAATCTCGTGGCTTCCCGGAGGAATCGAGATCATGTCCCGAAGTCGTTCCTGCGGACGCCGTCGACACAGATGGGCGCCGGGAGCGGCGGGTCATGCGTCCGCGGAAGGTCCGGGCCCCTCGACGACTCACCGCGTCGTCGCGGCCTCGATCTTCCCCGGTTCGGGGAACTTCTTGAGGCTCCCGGCGATCCGGGACGCCTGCTTCGTCATCGCGTCCACCGCGTCCTCGAGCTCCCCGCGGAACTTGCGCTCCGCATCCTTGCCGTACGTCGCGTAGAGCCTCGAAGCCCGTTGCAGTTCCTCGAAACGCCCCGAGGCGAGGGATGCGAGGAGGGCCTCCCCGCGGGCGATCGCATCGTCCGCCGCCCCCAGGCGTCCGAGGAACGCCGTGACCGCGGTGAGGCGCCGCTTCAGGACGCCGGGGTCCTCCGTCCACTGCACCCGCAGGGAACGCCGCTCGTCGTCGCGGATTGCCTTGAGCCACGGCCACGCCGCGTCGAGCGCGCGCCGGACGAGCCGCGCGTCCTTCATGAGGTGCGTGAGCTTCGCGTCCGAGTACCCCGGCAGCTACAGGAGGCCGTAGTAGGACCGCTCCCGCAGGGACGATCG
>JBQTHW010000322.1:0-7101 GCA_052389495.1 Methanobacteriota archaeon
GGGATTCGGCGTGAGCGCGGCCGCGGCCCTGAGTACGATTCTCGCACTCGACGACGCCCTCGGGGTCGGTCGACCCCGGGACGAACTCGTCACGGCGGCCCATGTCACGGAGATCGAATGCCAGACGGGGCTCGGCGACGTCGTGCCGGCGTCGCTCGGTGGCATGGACCTCCGGCTCGCGCCGGGTGCACCGGGTGCCGCGGACGTCCGGACACACGAGATCTGGGAGGACATCCTGTTGGCGGTCATCGGGTCCCAAATCTCCACGCGCGCGGTCCTGCGCGACCCGTCGAAGGTCACCGCGATCAACCGGTCCGGCGGCCGATGCATCGAGGAGTTCGCCCGAGAGCCGACCCTCGATCGCCTCTTCGACCTCGGGAATCGGTTCGCCGAGGAGACCGGTCTTGCGAGCCGGGCTGTCCTCGAGGTCAGCCGCGCGGCGCGGATGTTCGGGCGGGCAAGCATGGCGATGCTCGGGAATTCCGTCTTCGCGGCGGGGAACCGAACGCACCTGACGAGTCTGTTCCTCAAGTTCGGGACCCTGCTGCGTTGCGAGGTCGACAACCGGGGCGCGCGGGTCCTCTAGACTATTCGCTCAGGGTGAAGAGCCGATCGTCTTCGCCGACGTCGAACAGCCCCAGGCGAGCGCCCGCGTCAAGCCAGCCGTGGGCATAGTTGATGTTCGCGAGGGCGCTCCCGAGCTCTCCACGGTCTCGGAAATGCTTCGCGTCGTCGCAGTAGGCCCGTGCCATCGCCAGGAAGTCATCCGCGATCTTTCGCAAGTGGGACTTCGAAGGAGAGGCGATGGAGAGCTTTGCCAATGCCTGCTCCGTCAACGCGATATCCTTCGCGACGTGTGCGGCGATGTCCACGGTCTCGGATAGGCTGCGTTGACCAAATCCTTTACGGGACTTGGACACGCGGACGGGTGGTCTGCCGGCCGTCCTCGACGGAGCCTGAACGCTCAGTCCTCGATGACCTTCACGCTCTCGCCGCCGTGCTTCGTCTCCCTCGGGCGGATCTCGACGAGGAGGGGCATCTGGATTCCGCCGCCCGTCGCAATCGCGACGCCGATCGGGAGACGCTGGATCTCCTCCGCCATCGCCGTCGTGAGGCCCTCGACGCTCGCGACAATCGCCTTGAGGTCGTTCGGGTTCGTGACCTTGAGGATGAGCTGCGTGTTGCACTGGCTCAGGACGTTCTTGTCGACCTTCGCGGGGCGCTGCGTGATCACGACGAGCCCGAGACCGAACTTCCGGCCCTCCGACGCGAGCGTCCGGAAGATCTTCGACGTCGCGACCTGGCCCACCTGAGGACAGAACGTGTGGGCCTCCTCCACGACGAGCATGAGCGGCGGGATCTTTCCGACCTTGCGCAGCTCGAACATCGCCGTCGCGAGGCGGTTCACGACGAGCTCCTGGATGTCCGGCGGCACGCCCTTCAGGGCGATGATCGTCGTCTTTCCCTTCACGACGAGCTCGTCGATCCGCGGGCCCTCCTGCGCGAAGATCTCGACCTCGCTCAGGTACTCGAGCTCGTCGATGAGGGAGGCGTTCTGGGGCTCCTCCTCGCGCTCGATGACGCGGATGATGTCGCGGATCGTGTAGCTCTTCGTGGCCGTGCGCAGGACGTCGAGCGCCTTCCGGAGCGCCGTGAGGTGGTTGCGCACCCTCGCCGACCCGGTGAGGGACAGGATGTCCCGCGCGTCGAGGTTGCTCAGGGTGAACTTGAGGGGCCTCGCGCCGGCGTTGACCTTCGTGTCCGGCGAGTACATCAGGATCATGTCCGCGTATCCGCGGGGATCGACGTGGAAGCGGGCCCCGCCCTCCGCGTGCTTCCCCTTCTCCGCGAGGGAGACGTACTCCCCGTGCGGATCGAGGATCACCGTCGTCACGTGATGCTTCATCAGCTCCTCGATCAGGACGCCCGCCGCGTACGACTTCCCGCCGCCCGTCTTCGCGAGGATCGACACGTGCTTCTGAACCATCGCGTTGATGTCGAGGTACACGGCGACGTCGTGCCCGGCGAGCAGGCCGACGTAGGCCCCGTGCTTCCTGTCGTCGCGAAGACCGAGCACCTCCTTGATCGTCTCCGTCTCCGCGCGGTGCACCGCCTCCCCGGCGCGGAACGGGGTGCGCGGGACCTGTAGTAGGCCGCGGTCGTCGCGGTAGCCGATCACGCTCACCTGCGCGGCGACCGTCTCCTCGATGTCGACCGGCTCGGCCTCCGCGAGGTGCTGCGCCCGCTCGAGGGACAGATCCGTCTTCCGCTCGACCTCGTCGACGCGGCCGAGGACGAGGCCGCACGTCTCGTGGCTCACTTGGACGTACTCGTTCCGCTCGACGGTCGTCACGACGGAGCAATGGAAGCGCGTCGAGCCGACGTCCCCGTAAATCACACCCACGAACCCGTCGTGGGCATCGTGGGCGGAAGACCTGGAGTGGGCGAGCGACACCATGCGCGGTGCATCCCACGGATGCGGCGACAATCGGACCTCGGCTTAAATAGATTCCCGAGGGAACGCACGCGCCGACGGAGCGAGTGAGAATCGTCGATGATTATTTGGAGCGGGCGTTCAAGGACGCGCGGCGGGTTGCGCCGCGCGTGCGGACGTCGCCCGGCGACCCGACCCTCCAGGTCGTCTTCGGCCGCGCGTTCCTCCTCGAGCTCGACCGGGGTGACGTGGAGCTCGCCCGGGTCTTCGCCCGCGCGCTCCTCCAGACGGGGCGATCGGGGACTACCGCCTCGGAGCCGCCGTGAGCCTCTTCTCGATCGCCGCTACGGCGTCCGCCGCGACGCCGTCCGCGGACCTCGCCCCGTCAAGGACGACAAACCGCCTCCCCTTCGCGATCCGCTCGTAGTTCGCGGCGACCCGTTTCAGGAAGCCGGCGTCCTCGAAACGCATCCGGTCGGGCCGATCCGCAAGCCTCCGCATCCCGAGTTCGGGCGAGACGCGCAGGAGGATCGTCAGGTCCGGCGTCGGGAGCCAGGGTTCCGTCGCGCGCCGCAGGAACGCGATCGGGTCGTCAACGAGGCCCTCGAGCCGGGCGCCCTGGTACGCGTACGTCGAGTCCGCGAAGCGATCGCACACGACGATCTCGCCCGCCTCGACGTGGCGGCGGATCTCGTCGACGTGGCGCGCGCGGTCCGCAAGGAAGAGGAAAGACTCCGCGACCGCGCCGACCTCCTCGTCGTAGGATCGGCGCACGGCGTCACCGAGCCAAGTCGTCGTCGGCTCCGACGTCAGGAAGACGCGCTCGCCCCGCTTCACGAGTCGTTCCGCGACGAGGCGCGACACGGTCGTCTTCCCGGAGCCGTCGATGCCCTCGAACGTGACGAGCCCCGCGCGCACGTCGTGCGAGAAGGGGCCGTCGCGGCATTAAACCGTCGTCGCCGCGCGCCGGTACGCGGAGTTCGCTACGTTTTTATATCGACCGGAGGCTCCGTGGTCGCGGGCTCGGGGACGGGGGCTGAGACGATCTCATGGCGGCTGAGGCCGGACGCGCGACGGTTCGTGGATGCGGGGGATCGGAGCGGACGCTGTCGGAAGTGCTCCGCGCGCCTCGTCATGCTCCCGGATGACCGCCGCCAAGGGTACTGCTTCGACTGCTACGACAGCCTGAACGTCAAGGCCGCGCCGTTCGACTAGTCGCGCGCGCGGCCCATCATCGCCCGCCGTCGCTCCTGGCGCAGACGCTTCCAGCGCTTCACGTCCTCGTCGATCCATGCCTTCGGACGGCCCGCCTCGCGCAGCCGCTCGACGTTCGGTTTGTGGACGAGGTCCCAGAGCCGGAGGGCCTGCTCGACGTCGTCGACGACGGCGTCCGCGGCGGGTCCTCGTTCCTCCGAGGCCGTCCCGCCGACCTGCCACGCCCACGCCTTCAGGTCCTCGAGGAGCGCGGACTTCTTCCGTCCCTCCCACACGAGGGACGCCCTCCGGAGGACGTCCTTCGCCTCGTCGCGGTCGAACGTCGCGGACACACGTTCCGACGCGCCGGCCCACAGGGGCCGGTCGAGGGTGCCTTTCCAGCGGAGGCCGTGCTTCGCGAGGATCCGCTTGAACACCTCCTTGTGCTTGGAGTACGTGTCGCCCTCCAGGTCGAGGCGGAATCGCATCCGGGACCCGACGAGTCGATGCGTAGTTAACGGTTTCGTGCGGCGACGTCGCAGCGCAGTCGGCCGACGCCGGGGATCTCCGCGTCGAGGGTGTCGCCGGCGGCGATCGGCCACACGCCCGCGGGCGTCCCCGTCGCGAGGATGTCCCCGCGCTCGAGCGTCATGATCCGCGAGGCAGCGGCGATCAGATCGGGGATGGCGAAGACCATCTTGGCCGTGTTCGAATCCTGACGCACGACGCCGTTCACCCGGAGGCGGATTGACAGGGCATGGGGATCGCGGACCCTCGAGGTCGGCACACCGTCCGACACGGGCGCGAACGTGTCGAACCCCTTCGCGGCGGTCCACGGGGAGCCGTCCTTGCGCGCCCGCGCCTGGAGGTCCCGCGCCGTGATGTCGAAGAACACCGCGTAGCCCGCGACGAGGCGCATCGCCTCGTCCCGTGCGACGTCCCGGCCCCCGCGTCCCAGAATCGCCGCCAGCTCCGTTTCGACCTCCACGCGCGCCGACTCCGGCGGAAGCAGGATCGTCCCGCCGTCCGGAAGGAGGGAGGTCGCCGGCTTGAGGAAGAAGATCGGCGCATCGGGGAGCGGGCTGTCCATCTCCTTCGCGTGGTCCGCGTAGTTCTTCGCGACGCACAGGACCTTCGCCACGCGCAGGCGACGCGGACCGACTGCAACCGTCCGCACGGCCGTCATCCCGCTGTCCGCGGTGCCTGGTTCGCGAGCTTGAACCGGACGACCGTCACGGAGATCACCGCGAACGCCGCCGCCGCCGCGAATCCGATCAGGTAGCCGGCCTCCCCGACGCCTTGGGCGTACAGCTCCCCGAAGCTCGCGAGCCCGTTGAACGTCGCGTGCATCGCGACCGCGAGCAGGTAGAACGGGAGGAACGCGCCGGTCCGACGCGTGAGGCGCGCCTTTGCGATGCCGTACCCCGTGACGGCCGTCGCACTCGCGTGCAGGAAGGACGACGAGAACGAGCGGAACGCAATCAGGACGAGGGACGCCGACGCACCCGACTCCGCGAACACGGCGAGCCCGTAGAACAGGTTCTCCGTCGCGGAGAAGCCGAGGCCCGCGGCCGCGCCGTACACGAGGCCGTCGACGATGACGTCGATGTGCCTCCGCCCCGCACGGACGCCGAGCGCCTTCGCCGCCTCCTCGACGAAGGGGGCGACGATCAGGACCCCGAAGACCGCCTCGGGGTCCGCGAAGCGCCTCGACAGGATCGAGTACAGGGGTCCGAACTCGGAGAGCAGGCTGAGCAGCAGGAGGCTGAAGACGACCGCGACGATCACGCTGAACACGGCGCCCCACCCGAACGCGCGCAAGACGGCGTGCCACGGTTCCCGTCCGAGCCGCTCCGTGTTCCGGATCCACCCGATGAAGACGAGCGGCAACGCGAACGCGGAAACGACGAGGACGATCAGGAACGAAGGGGTCAGGATGCCGTCGGCCATGGGAGCGCCTCAACGGTCTTCGGCGCGCGACGGTCCGCTCCCGAGCCTCGCGTGCGCCGCCGCGAGCCGCGCGACGGGTACCCGGAAGGGCGAGCAGGAGACGTAGTCGAGACCGGCCTCGTGGCAGAACGCGATGCTGTCCGGGTCTCCCCCGTGCTCCCCGCAGATTCCGACCTCCAGGTCCGGCCGGACGCGGCGGCCCTTCTGGACGCACATCCGCATGAGCTGCCCGACGCCCTCGCGGTCGATCGTCTGGAACGGGTTGAAGGGCAGGATGCCTCGGTCCACGTAGTCGAGGAGGAACTTCGGCTCCGCGTCGTCGCGGCTGTACCCGACCGTCGTCTGCGTCAGGTCGTTCGTCCCGAAGGAGAAGAACTCCGCGTGCCGCGCGATCTCGTCCGCCGTCAGGGCGGCGCGCGGGATCTCGATCATCGTCCCGAACTTGTAGTCGAGGCGGACGCCCTCGCGTTCCATGACGTCCTTCGCGACGGCCTCCAGCGCGTCCCGCTCGACCTTCAGCTCGTTCACGTGCCCGACGAGGGGGATCATGATCTCCGGGCGGACGTCGACGCCGTCGCGCTTGAGGCGGCACGCGGCCTCGAAGATCGCGCGGACCTGCATCTCCGTGATCTCGGGGAACACGATCCCGAGGCGGCAGCCCCGCAGGCCGAGCATGGGGTTCGCCTCGCGCATCGCGCGGACGGCCTCGAGGAGGAACTCCGCCTTCACGAGGAGCACCTCGACGCCCTTCGCGAGGTCGCCGTCCCCTGCGGTCTCGACCTCCTCGACGAACTTGTGGTCCTCCTCGGACCGTGCGGTCCTCACGAGGAGCCGCGGATCCTCCCGGGCCATCGACAGTTTCGTGACCTGGACGAGAAGGGATTCGTAGTTCGGCAGGAACTCGTGGAGGGGCGGGTCGATGAGCCGGATGATCACGGGGAGGCCGTCCATCGCCCGGAGGATCCCGCTGAAGTCGTCCCGCTGCAGGGCGCCGAGCTTCTCGAGGGAGCCGAGGTACCGCCGGGACAGGTCGGCCGCCTGCTCCTCGACCGCCTCGAGACGTCTCGCGAGCTCCGGGCGCCTCGCACCCGGGGCGGCGTCGAGGTCCGCCTTGAGAGTCTTCGTCTGCCCCGCGACGCGGCGGAACCCCGGCGCGGCGAGGATCATGTCGTGGACGAGGGGGAGCCGGTCCACCTCGAAGAACATGTGTTCCGTTCGGCACAGCCCGATCCCCTGCGCCCCGAACGCCCGCGCGCGGACGGCGTCCCGCGGGTAGTCAGCGTTCGCCCACACCTCGAGGCGCCGCACCTCGTCCGCCCAGCCGAGGAGCGTCCGGAGGTCCGCCTCCCGCTCGTAGTCCGGGTCGATCGTCGGGATCCGGCCCGCGAACACCTCGCCCGTGCTGCCGTCGATCGAGAGGAACTCCCCGCGGCGGACGACCTTGTCCCCGACGTGGATGGCACCCGCGTCGACGTCGACGTGAATCGACTCGCAGCCTGCGACGCACGGGAGCCCGAGGCCGC
>JBQTHW010000323.1:0-9910 GCA_052389495.1 Methanobacteriota archaeon
GCCCGAGACGTCCGAGAAGGAAATGTCGTGGACCCCGGGCGCGATCTTGAGCCAGGTGAGTCCCCAACGGTTCCGGGCGATGCCATCGACGATAATGGTGCCCGGGACCCCCCGCGCTGGATCGCGATCGACCTCCGTTCGTACGCGTAGGAGACCCGGTTCGGGAATCGCGAAAGATGTCGTCGCCTCCGAACGCCCGCCCCGGAGGTCGTCCACGGTCAGAGTCACCGTGTACGAGCCGACAGCCTCGAACGCATGGATCGCCTCGACCGTCCCGGATGGGCCCGACGTCCCGCCGACGCTGGTTCCGTCGCCGAAATCCCACAGGACCGAGAGCGGATCCCCATCCGGGTCTTCCACGGACGCAGCGAGGAGCGCATCCTGTCCCGGGACGACGACGAGCGGTGCGAAGCCGATTGGGCCGAGGATCGGGGCTCGGTTCGCGACCGCGAAGGGCGCCATGAGAGGATAGAAGTCCCGGCTGTCGAAGTCGATCACGTAGGGCGTGTCGCCCACGCCGTCCGGGTCGGGGCACACGTCTTGGAACGGCCCGCTGCACGCGTCTACGCCTGCGTAGTCCGTCCAGTAGTTGCCTCCGCTCGGGTACCCGTCGTCCCACTGGTCGACGAACAGCCGCTGGTCGATCGCCTGGACCCGGTTGTGGAGGAAGTTGTTGTGATGCACGGACGCGGAGGTCTGGTCCCAGACGCGCATCCCGTACTGGTTTCGAGACAGATTGTTGCCGCGCACCACGACATCCGTCTGGGTGCCGAGCACGTTGACCCCGAAGTACGATAAGGACACCTCGTTCGACGTAACCGTCCCGCGGGCGTCGATGAGGTCGATGCCCGTCTCTACGGAGGAGATCCGGTTCGCTGCGATGGCCGCTTCCGAGTCGACCGCCTGGATGGCCGATAGGAGGACGCCCCGGAGGTCGTTCTCGCTCACGACGACCCCGCTCGTCCGCAGGAAGTAGACGCCCCAGTTTCCACCGCCGATGCGGCTCTGTCGGATCACGACCTCCGACGAGTCCCGGATCTGGATCGCAACGTCGTTGTCCGTGAGCGTGGCGTTTTCCAGCCGCGCGTTCTGCACATTCGTCATGACGATGCCGTTGCCCTGAGGATACTCGGGCTTGAAGAGACCCGAGTGGACCGCGATATCACGGATCGTGAAGGCGGCCCTCGTGTTCTGGATCACGATCCCGTCGCCTGCCGAGGCGTTGATCTCCCATCCTTCGATTATGTACGGATCCTGCGGCAACCCGCGGCCCCCCGTGACCCCGTTCGCGGTCGTGAATCCGGCGTCCCCGTCGATGAAGATGGGCTCACGGAGCACAAGGGCGCCCGGACCGGATTGAGCCTCACCGAATGCGGGAAGGGCCACGAACCCCTCGGACAGCCCCAAGGCGAGGAACACACCGAATACGAACCAACGAGACCGCACGGACATGCGCTAGAATCCCCCTCCGGGACCACGAATCGCACGACGGCCATTTGAAGGTTTCTTGCGCGGCTCGACGCTCCGTTCTCGCGCCGCGTCGCTCCGAGGGCAAGAATCCTTATGGCCGGTGACTCGGATGGGGCCGCGTGGCTCGCGCCGTGAAGCCGGGACGGAAACGGGACGGCCGGCCGGGCCCTCCCGAGGGCTATCCGAAGGACCCTCAGCGGTATGCGGACCCGGCGAACTGGAAGTACCCCGTCCACACGCCGCTCCACGCGCGCGCCGCCCGGCGGTACTTCAACAAGCCGGGGAACCGCGCGAAGTACACGCCGGAAGAACAGGCGTACGTCGACCGCAAGATCAACGAGGCGCTCGAGCGGTTCGGCGTCGCCGTCAAGGTGCGCGGCGGCGAGATCGAAGAGGAAGCCGGCATCATCCAGGCCGACGTCCCGATGAACAAGGACATCGACCGCATGAGCCTCGACGAGCTCCTCCTCGTCCTCCTCGGGCGGAACCGCATGGAGTCCGCGAAGGGTATCCCCGACGCGCTCGTCTCCGTCGACAAGGCGACGGCCACCCTGCTGTCCGGCTCCGTGAAGGAGTACTCGGTCCGCATCGACACGAAGGAGAGGCTCCTCGAACACGACTGCGTCGACTTCAAGACGAACCGAGCCAGCGCGCGGCTCCTGTGCAAGCATCTCGGGGCCTTCCTCCGCCGCGTCGATCCGGCGCAGGGCGTGCCGCTGCTCCGGGGACTCCTGCGCGAGCGGGACCGCTGGACGTTCGGGTGAGCTTGGCCCGTGACTCGAATTCGACGACGGATCGCACCGATCTTCGGGGCGGCCCTCCTGCTCGTCGTCGTACTCGCCGCGCCGGGGCAGGCGGTCACGTACGGCCTCCCGGACCTCGCGCACGGGAACGTCGCGGCGATCATCCTTGACTTCGAGGGCTCCGGCGCGCTCCAGTGGTGCACGGCGACCCTCGTGTCGCCTCGCGTACTCCTCACGGCGGGCCATTGCACGCGCGGACTCGACGACCTTCGCGTCCCCGTGGACGTCGTCCGCGTGAGCTTCGCGTGGAACGTCTGGCGCGACCCGGCCTCGTGGCGCCGCGTCGCGGGATGGGCCACCCATCCCGCATACCGGTGGGGGCCCACGGCGGACCCCCACGACCTCGGCGTCGTCGTCCTCGACGACCGGGAGACGGGCGTGTCCGCCGTGCGGCGTGCGCCCGTCGGGTACCTCGACGAGCTCCGAGGCCACGGCGGCCTCCGGGGGGAGCCGTTCGATGTCGTCGGGTATGGGCAGAACGAACACGGGATCGTCACGGGGGACCGGCAGGTCGCGACCTCCCTCGGTCTGTCCGTCCACTCCGCGTGGCTGTACCTTTCCCAGAACGTCCAGCGCGGCGCGGGCGGGACGTGCACGGGGGACTCCGGGGGACCGACCTTCCACGGCTCGACGGAGGGCGAGCTGCTCGTCGCCGTCACGTCGTGGGGAGACGTCCCGTGCGTCGCGACGGGGATCGCGTATCGCGTCGACACGCTCTCCGCGCGGGGCTTCGTCGACGCCATGGTGACGACGTACGGCTGAGCGTTCGTTCAGGGACGGGCGACCTTCCGCGCGACGACGGGCGCCCGCCGCCGCGCGGCACGGCCCGCCAGGAGAAAGGCGGCGACGGACACCGCCGCGAGCCCGAGCTGCCCAACGACCGCCAGCAGGGTGCCGGTCCCCTCGACCGGCGCGGCGCCGAACGCGTAGGCGGGCGCTACGAGGGAGCTGACGATCATCGCGACGACGCCCAGCAGGACGATCGCGCGGCCCTCGCGGACCTGGCGGGGCCCGGAGCCGCGGACGAAAATCGCCGCCGTGCTCAGGCCGACGGCCCCGGAGACGGCCGACGTGACGCTTGCGACGGAGGTCGCGAACGTCACGAGGTGCACGAGGACCGTCGCGAAGCACGTGAGCATGTACGGACGGGGGCTCCCGCGCCCGCGCCACGGGTCGACCGCGGCCCGCGCGGCGTCCAGCACCCGGTACGCGTAGTACCCGAAGATCGGCCACAGGGGCGCCGAGAACAGGGGGTGGATCGCGTGGGAGATGACGGCGACGCCGTACACGGGCACGAGCGCCTCCCAGGCGGTCGTCCAGTCCAACGCCCGCCTCGGG
Organism: Methanobacteriota archaeon; assembly: GCA_052389495.1. Taxonomy (GTDB): domain Archaea; phylum Thermoplasmatota; class Thermoplasmata; order RBG-16-68-12; family RBG-16-68-12; genus RBG-16-68-12. The sequence continues at coordinate 3,612 of JBQTHW010000323.1, forward strand.
GGCCCGACCACGGGCCCGGCCCATGACGGAGGGGTCGATGAACCTCTCGGTCACAGGCGGCTGAAGTCCCGCGCGGCGTCGTCCTTCTCCCGCTTCCGTGGGGCGCCCTTCGCGGCCACGTCGATCGGCTCCCGGCACGTCGCGCACGCCCCGCCCGACTCGAGGCACGCCGTGCAAAGCCACGCGCCGCAGGCGTGGCGCTCGACGCCGGGGCCGGCGTGCGGGCTGCACCTCGTTGCGGCGGGCTCCGCAGCCTCCCGGGGTTTCGGTTTCGGAGGCCTCGAGGCCCTGGAGGCGGACCCTTCGCGCACCCCGGCGGACCGCCCGTCGTCCGGGCCCTCGTCGTCTGCGGCGGTGTCCTCGTCGGGCTCCGCCTCCTTGGGAGCGGGCCGCGGGCCGACGGGCTTCGCCTTCTTCGGCGTGTTCCTCCGGACCGGGGCCTCCCGCGAAGGCTCCGTCGTGATGCGGTACGCGCCGCCCTCGAAGATCTTCAGGGACGTCTCCAGCTTCTTCGCCTCGAACGGCCCGAGGCGCAGCTCCCTCGCCAGGTCGACGAGGTTCCACTCCTCCTTCGGGAGGTCCATCGCCTGCCGGATCAGGTCGTCGTTGCCCCACGACTGCGTGGGCTCGAGGTGCGCGTCACGGACCCAGTCGAGGTAGCCCCACAGGGCGCGCGCCTCCTCCAAGTCGACGTTCGGCAGCGCCGTCGCGACGTCCGCGAGTCGCAGCTCGTCGAGGTCCTCGAACCGCTTCAACACGGCCGCGCCGATCGCCTCGTACCGACGCAGGTCCTCCGGCTGCAGCCCGTCCGGTGCGAGCGGGACCGGCTCGTTCACGTAGGCGATCACCTCGTCGAGGAACTCGAGGGGGACGGAGCAGTAGCGGAACACCTCCTCGCGCGTCGCGGGCCGGTCCACCTGCCTCTCGTACCGCACGACGGCCTCCGCGAACGCCTGGACCCTCGCGACATGGAGCTGCGTCTCCGCCGCCGCCCGACCGTGCTGCGCGGCCTCGTACGCCGGGTCGAGGGCGAGCGCCGCGTCGAAGCACCGGAGGGCCTCCTCGTTCCGCTTGACGTGGAGGAGGGCGACCCCCTTGCTGTTCCACGTCGCCTTGTCGCGTGCGTCGAGCCGGACCGATTGGTCGTACGCCTCGACGGCGGCGGCGTACTGGCCCGCGCGTTCCTCCGCGAAGCCGCGCATGTACCACGCGGCCTTGTCGTCCGGCCGGAGGGCGGTCGCGTGGCTGAACGCGACGGCGGCGTCCGGGAACTGCTCGAGCTTGAGGTGGACCATCCCCTTGCCGCGCCACGCGTCGTCGCGGTTCGGGTCCGCGGCGACGGCCTCCGAGTACGTCGCGAGGGCGTCCGCGTGCCGGTCGAGCGCCTGCAGCGCCTCCGCCTTCCACGTCAGGACGACGGCGTCGCGCGCGTCGACCTTCAGCGCGAAATCGAACGCTTCGATCGCCTCGCCCGGACGGTTCGTCTTGAGGAGGCAGTAGCCCCTCGTGCGGTGCGCGTCGTAGTTGTTCGGGTCCTTCGCGAATACGGAGGAAAGGGCCGACATCGCGTCGTCGAAGTGGCCCTCCATGGCGATGCACAATGCCTTGCCCGTCAGGAAGCCCGGATGGTTCGGGTCGAGCAGGAGGCCGTCCTGGAACGCGTGGAGCGCCTGCGCACTGCGACCCAGGTCGAACAGGATCCGGCCCCGGGCCGCGATCGCGTCGCGGTCCCCCGGGCTCAGGGACAGCGTGTGCTCGTACGCCGCGAGGGCCTCCTCCTTCCGGCCGAGTCGGGCGAGGGTCGCGCCCTTCGCGTTCCATGTACGCCGATCCATCGGGTCGATCCGGGCCGCGAAGGCGAGGGTCTCGAGCGAGGCCTCCGCCTTCCCCAGGGCTTCGAGGGCCCGGGCCTTCTCGCGGGCCGCGTCCGCGTCCCGGGAATCGAGCTCGAGGAGTCGGTCGCACACGTCGGCGACGCCCTTGTGGTTCCCTTGCGCCGCGAGGAGGTCCCGCTTGACGCGCAGGAGGTCCGCCCGCTCCGGCGCGAGGCCGACCGCGCGATTCACCGCCGACAGGGCGACCTTCTCCTCGCCCGACGCCCGCGCGAGGCGCCCGCGACGCAGCCACGCGTCGGGGTCCTTCGGGTCCGCGGACGTGAGGCGGTCCGTCGCCTCGAGCGCCTCCTTCGTTCGCCCGAGGGCCTCGAGGGCCTCGCACACGCCGTGCGCCGCGGCACGGTCACGCGGGTCCGAGGCGAGGACGCGCTCGAACGCGGGAAGGGCCTCCTCGTACCGGTGAAGCTCGAGGAGACATTCCCCCATGCGGCGGGACGCCTCGAGCCCGAGGGGGGCGATCGCGACCGCCTGGCCGAACGCGGCGATCGCCTCGTCGTACCGCTTCAGCACGACGAGCGCGTCGCCCTTCGCCATCCACGCCTTCGGCTCCTTCGGGTCCAGGGCGATCGAACGGTCGAACGCCGCGACGGCCTGCTCGTGGCGCTCCGCGCCGACGAGCGCGAGGCCGAGGTGGTGCCACACGACACGGTCCTGCGGCGCGTAGCGCGTCGCGCGGTCGAGCGCGTCGACCGCGTCGGAGTAGCGGGCGAGGCGGTAGAGGGCCCGCGCACGCAGGTGCCACAGCGCCGCCGACGCAGGGTCCGATTCGAGTGCGACGTCGAGGGCGCGCACGGCGTCCTCGTAGCGATCCGCGAGGAAGAGGAGGGACGCCCGGCGGGACGCGGCGACCCGGTTCGCCGGGTCGAGCCGCAAGGCGGCCTCGTACGCGACGAGGGCGTCGGCAGCATGCTCCAGGACCTCGTGGGCCTCGCCCTTCGCGAGCCACGTCTCGACGTCGTTCGCATTCCGTTCGAGGAGCTGCTCGCACGTGCGCAACAGGACCTTCGGGTTCTTCGCGGAGCGCAGGGCGTCCCGCTTGCCCCGGAGCGCGTCGAGGTCGTCGGGCCGGAGCACGTGCACCTCGTCGAACGAGGCGTAGGCCTCCTCCGCGCGGCCGAGGGCGAGGAGCGCGCGCCCCCGATCCGAGAGCGCCGCGGTGTCGAGCGGGTCGATGCCGAGGAGCCGGTCGCACGTCGCGACGAGGTCCGCCCACCGACCCGCGGCCACAAGCAGGTCCCGCTTCGCCCGGAGGCCGTCCGCGGACGTCGGCTCCACGGCGAGGAATTCCTCGTACGCCGCCAGGGCGTCGTCCTTCCGACCCAAGGCCTGCTGCGCCTCCGCGCGGGCGAGCAGCGCGGTCCCGTGGCGCGGATCGAGCGCGAGGACCCGTCCGGCCTGCGCGAGGACCTCGTCCCAGCGGTTCAGGGGGCGCAGCGCCTCGAGCCGCCCGACGTGCGGCGCGACGGACCTCGGGGCGAGCGCGATCGCGCGGTCGTACGCGGCGACCGCGTCGACGTCGCGACGCGCCCGACGCAGGAGGTCCGCGCGCGCGAGCCAGGCGGCCGGGTCGCCGTCGCGGATCCGCAGGGCCTCGTCGACGGACGTCAGGGCGTCGTCGATGCGGCCCGCCGCGGCGAGGACGTCCCCGCGGAGCCTCCATGCGTCCGGGTCCTCGCGGTCGATCTCGAGGCACCGGTCGAGGCATCGGAGCGCCTTGTCGTACTCCTTCGTAAAGACGTAGAGGAGGGCCTTCCCCTCGAGGGCGTCCCGGCGCTCCGGGGCGAGGCGCAACGCCCGGCCGTACGCGTCGTGCGCGTCCGGGACCTCGCCGAGGCGGCGGTGGGCATCGCCCTTCCGGACCCACATGTCGGCGTCCTCGGGCAGGAGGGCGACGATCCGCGCGTAGCCGTCGACGTCGGTCGGGTCGAGGTTCACGGCCTGCACGTACGAGCGGATGGCGTCCGAGCGCTGGCCGAGGGCCGCGTGGGCGTCCCCCCTCCGCTCCCAGACCGCCTTCGCCTTCGGGTCCAGGCGGAGCGCCGCCTCGTAGTACGGCAGCGCGTCGGAAGGCTTCCCCTGCCCGACGTACAGGTCGCCCTGGGAGGCCAGGGCGGACACGTTCGTGCGGTTCATCCGGAGGGCCTGGGCGACCGCCAGCTGCGCGTCGTCCGACCGGCCGACCGCGACGAGGGCCCGGCCCACCCGCGCGTACGCGTCGGACCAGGCGTCGGGGGAGCGGCGCGCGCGGTCCCGCTCCGATTCGAGCAGCCGGAGCGCGCGGAGGAAGTGCGACGATGCGCGGTCCGGAGACCCTGCGCGCTCCTTCGCAAGGCCCTCGTCCGTGATCCGGCGGACCTTCTCGAGCACCCGTCCCTCGCTCGCCGAGAGGCCGGAGAAGAGCACCATCCCTGTGATCCCATCCCGCGGGCGCCCGCCCACGCGGGCGCGTCGGACAAGGAGCCGACATGGCTGCATCGTCCCTTAAACGTGTCGCCCCCTCCGTCCGCCCGCTTCCGTGCGTGCCACGGGAGGGACGGGCCGCTGGTCCTAAATACGACGCCGCCGTTACGAGGCGCGAGCGGCGTCGGACACGGGAGGGATTCGGAGGAAACCTTCGGCGGACCCGAGGAAGCTGCGCAAGGACACTCACGACTGGCTCACGTCCCACACCCTCCGCGACGCCCGCTCGATCGCGCGGGATCTCCGGAACGCGGGCGAAAACACGACGGACCTTCTCCGCGCAATCGAGGACCTTGAGGCGCTCGTCCGGAGCGGAGGAACGCCTCGCAAGTCTCCAAGGAAGTGACCGGGCCCGAGGGCCCTCATCCCGGATCGCGATCACGCGGGTCGCTGGCGATGGTTTTAGAGGGGGTTCCTGGTTGTGCCCCACGCTGCGCGGGTGGTCCAGTGGCAAGACATAGGCCTTCCAAGCCTACGATGCGGGTTCGATTCCCGCCCCGCGCACTCCGCGCCCGACGCGCACGGGAGGCCGATCCGAGGTCCTCGGCATCCTAAAAAAAGAAAGTGGGACCGGCGGAGTCGTGGAGGCGACCCTCCGCCGATCGCCATGGGATGGATGGGATCGTCAACCGTCGTCGTCCGCGGATGCATCGAAGTCGAGGGAGCATCCGTACGACGTGTACACGTCCTGCCAGCTGTAGTGGTTCCCCGTCATCATGTCGTCCACCGTCCCCGTGTCCGCGGCGCTTGCCACACGGAGGCGGACACCTTCCGCGTATTTAGCCGGGGACCGAGGAGGGGTGGGCGAAAGTACTCGCCTGGAGGCGCGAAAGTACTACCGCGTCGTCAGGCGCTCGAAGGCCTCGTTCGCGAGGAGCGCCGCGGCGACTCCCAGGGCGACGAGCGCGAGCCCGGCCTCGTTCGCCGCGACAAGGGTCCCCGCGATCGCGAAGTCGAGGACGAGGACCGCGACGAGGCGCGCCCGCGTGATCGTCTCGATGAACAGGACGAGGAGGCCAAGGGCGACGAAGAACGCGACGAGCGTTGCAAGGGCGGCCGTCGAGGGATCCGCGAGGATCGCCATCGACGCGCGGGAACGTGCGGCCTCCCTTAAGTCTTCGGCGGGACGGCATGGCGCACGTGGACGGCCTGGCCCCGCTCGAGGTCGATCATCTCGCGCCACGTCATGCGGGCCGCGCCCACCGCGCGCACCTCACCGGCGTGGCGCACGACGACGTCGTCCCCCACGCGAATCTCCCGAGAGGCGCCCATGACGCCGACCGCGAACACGTTGCCCTCCGGCACGAAGTCCTCGATCTCGACGCAGTAGGCATCGGCCGCCGAGAGGATCGCCCCGCCGTCGAGGGTGAGGGACAACATCCCCCGGTCCGTGTGGGCGGCGACCTGCCGCCCGGCCCGCACGACGCGGACGTCCGGGAACCGCCCACGGAACGACGCGCCGTCCGTCAGGCGTGCGCCGGCGTCTCCGAACTGGAAGCGCGCGAGGTTCGTCACCGCCTCCGCGACGCGGGTCCCCTGCGGCACGCGGTCGAAGGACGCGGTCACGTCGTCGAGGGTCCGGGCGAGCGCGGCGAGGGCCTCGTCGGACGTCGGGTGGGCGTACGACGGCGCAACGACGTCGGGCAATGCGTCCGCCACGATCGGCGCCTCCGCTCCGAGGTGGGCCACGACCGCGTCGTACCGGTTGTCCGCGACGAACGCCCGCAGATCCTCCGTCACGATGGCGGCCTCGTCGCGGTTCCAATCCCCCGTCACGGGGATGTCGTACGCCCGCGCAGGGTGGCACCGCTCGAGTTCCCGCGGGATGAGACTCAGGGGCGACGTGACGACGACCTCGTGGACGACGCCCGGGTTCTTCGACGCGAGGATCACGTCGCGGAAGCGCCGGTGGCTCCGGCTCGCGGAGTACGGCTTCCGTGCGGA
>JBQTHW010000324.1:0-5396 GCA_052389495.1 Methanobacteriota archaeon
CAACGACTGGGGCATGTGGCGCGAGGCCGCGCCGGGCACGTACACCGTGTCGTTCGGCCCCGTCGCCGGCTTCGACACGCCGGCGTCGAGGGACGTCACGGTCGTCGCCGGTGCGACGGCCACGACGACGGGCGTCTACACGTCGAATCCGTCGGCCCCGGGACCCGATCCGAACTCGTTCGGCTACCTGCGCGTGACGACGAGCCCCGCGTGGCCGTCGACGATCCTCGTGAACGGCGTGCCTCGTGACGACTGGGGCCTGACGTGGGTCAAGATGGCTCCGGGCACGTACACCGTGTCGTTCGCGACCGTGTACGGCGCGACGCCGCCTCCTCCGACGGACGTCACGGTCGTCGCGGGTCAGACGACGACGTACGCGGGTCCGTTCAACGTCCACGGCGCGCTCCGCGTGACGACGTCCGGTGCGCCGGCCGCGACGGTCTTCGTGGACGGCATCCCGCGGAACGACTGGGGCATGTGGCAGTCCATGGAACCGGGCACGTACACCGTGTCGTACGAATCCGTACTCGGCTTCACGTCCCCCGCCGCGCAGGACGTCACCGTGACGACGGGCGTCCTGACGGAGGTCGTCGGCACGTACACGCCGGTCTCCGCGTCCCCCGATGCGCCCGCGGCCCCGGCGGTCGAAGGGAGCGCGGCGCCGAGCGGGCCGATCGCGGCGGTCGTCCGCGGACGCGAGTAGCGCGCACGGAACATGGGAGGGCTCGGCCCTCCCCCTTCCTCTTTTCTCGAGAGGCCAAAAGGGCATTATAGCGCGCGCCCGTTGGGCGGCCCGCGGGGGTAGCCAAGCTAGGACAACGGCGCCGGACTTAAGATCCGGTCTCGTAGGAGTCCATGGGTTCAAAGGCCTCGCGCGCCCGCGCGGGGCGGGAAGTCCCATCCCCCGCACCGGGCGCCGGCCGTCCGTCCGGCCAAACTTTATCTCCCCCACTCCCTTGCGGGCGAACGAGAAGGAGGATATGATCTTGCGAGACCGATCGACGAACGCGCTCGTTCTCAGCCTGTTTGCGGCGATTGCAGTTTCCGCGCTGGTACCTCTTCCAGCTTCGGCTGCGAACGTGAGCTTCACGCTCTATGGGAACGCCACGGACGGATGGGGCCTCTCGAATGCGTCCATCGCGGATCCGGGTCCCAGCTTGCAGGTGGACGAGGGCGACAACGTGACAATCACGGTTGTCTTGAACGACACAGAACCACACACGTGGTTCATCGACTACAACAACAACAGCTTGGCCGATACAGGTGAACCGATCTCCCCGATCGCGAACACGGGCAACCCCGTGAGGACCTTCAGCTTCCCCGCGGACCGAACTGGAACGTTCACGTACCGCTGCTCGTTCCATCCGGGCACGATGAAAGGCACGATCGTCATCGCTGCGACGGACGGAACGCCTCCCGCGCCCGCGGACAACACCCTGCTCATCGTCGGCGGAGCGATCGTCGCGGTGATCATCGTCGCGGCCGCGGCCATGATGATGCGGAAGCGCGGCCCGAAGACCCCGCAGCCGCCGACCCAGCCGTGAACCTCAGAACGTGTCGAGCCGTGTCGCGGCGGACTTCGCGTCGAGCCGGTCGCGCTCCGCCGCGGTGAGGGACCACCCGGAGCCCCCCGCGTTCTCCTCGACCTGCGAAGCCCGCTTGACCCCGGGAATCGGCACGACGTTCGCGCGAGTCCGGAGCCACGCGAGGGCGACCTGCGCGACCGTCTTCCCCCGGGCCCTGCCGATCCGCCGGAGGAGCGTCACGAGGGGGGCCGCGTGCCGCAGGTTCACGGGCCGGAACAGGTCCTCCTCGGACCGCACGCGGTCCTTCGGCCGGCGTGACGCGCCGTACTTCCCGGTCAGGATCCCCTTCCCGAGTGGGCTCCACGCGAGGATCCCGATCCCCTCACGCTTGCAGTAGGGGAGGACCTCCGACTCGACCTCGCGCTGGAGCAGGTTGTAGCGCTCCTGGTTCGACACGATGTCCGTGCGGGAGAGGTGGGCCCGCGCGTCCTCGAGGTCCCGCACCGCGAAGTTGCTCACCCCGATATGCCGGATGAGGCCCCGCCGCTCGAGGCGTTCGAGGGCCTTCATCGTCTCGCGGAGCGGGACCTGGTCCCACGGGTCCGGCCAGTGCACCTGGTACAGGTCGATCTCGCGCAGCCCGAGGCGCGACAGACTGCCTCGGCACGCACGCACGACGTCCCGCGGCCGACCGTGGTGGCCCGCGACCTTCGTCGCGACGAACACGGCCTCGCGGCCGACCTCCTTCGTCGCCTTCCCGACGATCTCCTCGGAGTGCCCGCTGCCATACACCTCCGCGGTGTCGATGAGGTTCATCCCGAGCTCGACGCCACGACGCATCGCGGCGATCGAGTCGCGGTCCCGGACGTCCTTGCCCCAGGCGTCCCCGCCGGCCTGCCACATCCCGATCCCGATCGCCGATACAGGCGGGCCGTCGCGGCCGAGTCGCACGCTCTCCGTGGGAAATCCCTCGCCGCGGACCGGAGGGCGGCGATAAAAGGCTATCGCGGCGCGAGGTCGAGCCAGTCCGGGGGTCTGTCCGGCAGGCGAAAGCGGATGAACCCTTTGTTGTACTTGTCATGGTACACGTCGGAGGCCTTGACCGCGTCGCGGTACGCCGTGTCGAACGCGGGCCAGTCCCTCGATTCGATCGCGGATGCGATCGGCGCCATGCGATCGCGCACGAAGGCCACGACGTCCTGCGCGTACTTCGGACGTGCGACCGCGGCGATCCCCAGGAGCTTCTCGGACTCGTTGTCCATGTACCGAGCGAGGTCCCAGTTGCCCGCCTTCGCGGCGTAGTAGAGCGCCCAGAATCGCCGGGACAGCTCGTCCATGAGCCGCGCCATCCCGGGTTGCATCTCCGCGAGGTCGTCGACCGTGAGCGGGCCGTGCTTCGTGCTCGCGCGTACGCGGGACCCCGGAATCGGTGCCTCGTCCATCGTCGTCCGTCCTCCCTTCAACGGTCCTTCAAGGGCGTTCCCGGTCTCGGCCGCGCGTCCAACGACCGCGTCCACGACGCCTAGGCCTCCGCGCGCGCGATCGAGGGCCCACGCACGGGGACACGGAGGAGGATCGCACGATCGCGTTTCAACCATCGCACGAGGAGGCCCTCTCGCACCGGCGGGATTCTCGCGGCCCCCACGGGGCGAGGAGCGACCGATTCGAGCGTGGGACATGCGAGAGATTTAAGTAGTCCGCCCCGATGCTTCCGACGGGGTTGCATGATCAAGCCGCTCTCCCTCCTGAACCAGAGCATCAACTCGAACGTGATGGTTGAGCTCAAGGGCGGTCGCGGCTACCGCGGCATCCTGGACGGCTTCGATCCCCACATGAACCTCGTCCTCCGGAACGCGGAGGAGACGCAGGATGCCCAGGCGCAGCGCAAGATGGACGTCGCGATCGTCCGAGGGGACAACGTCATCTACATCTCTCCCTAGCGGGGCCGGTGCATGACGAAGGGGACCGCGTCGCTCGGCAAGATGGGGAAGCGCAGCGTCCACATCCGCTGCCGGCGCTGCGGGCGCCACGCGTACCACAAGCGCAAGGGCGTGTGCGCGAGCTGTGGCTTCGGGCGGAGCGCCCGCCTCCGGCGCTACGCGTGGGCGAAGAGGCACTGATGTCCGCCGCCGGGACGTCGGAGTACGAGGACCTCCGCCCGCGCGAGAAGTGCGGGATCATCGGATGCGCGGGGACGGAGCCCGTCGCCTCGGACCTCTACTACGGGTTGCGGATCCTCCAGCACCGCGGGCAGGAGTCCGCGGGCCTCGCGGTGTTCGACGGCGAGGTGAGGTCGAAGCGCGGGATGGGGCTCGTCCACGAGGTGCTCACGAAGGAGGACCTCCAGTCCTTCCGCGGACTCGCCGGCATCGGCCACGTGCGCTATTCGACGACGGGCTCGTCCGTCCTCGAGAACGCGCAGCCGATCGTCGTCCGCACGGCGTACGGGGACATCGCGCTCGCCCACAACGGCGACGTCGCGAACGCGGCGGAGCTGCGCGAGGAGCTGAGCAAGAAGGGCTGGGCGTTCATGACGACCTCGGACAGCGAGGTGATCGTCCGGCTCCTGGCGAACGAGGTTGCGTCGACCGGGGACGTGCACCGCGCGCTCAAGGAGTTCACGAACCGTCTCGTCGGGGCGTACAGCCTCGCCCTCCTGATCCGCGACACGGTGTACGCGGTCCGCGACCCCCTCGCCGTGCGTCCGCTGTGCATCGGGGAGCGGAGCGGCGCGTGGATGATCGCCTCGGAGAGCGTCGTGTTCGACGCGTTGGGCTACAAGTTCGTCCGGGACCTCAAGCCCGGCGAGATCGTCGAGCTCCGGGCCGACGGCTTCGAGTCGTTCCGCCTCCCGCACCCCACGCACACGGCGCACTGCATGTTCGAGTGGGTGTACTTCGCCCGCCCCGACAGCGTCCTCGACGGTCGACTCGTATACGACGCCAGGGTGAAGATCGGCGAGCAGCTCGCGCGCGAGCACCCCGTCGACGCGGACATCATCGTCCCCGTGCCGGAATCGGGTCGGGCGCAGGCCCAGGGCTACTCGCAGGTCGCCGGCATGCCGGTCGTCGAGGGGCTCATCAAGAACCGCTACATCGAGCGGACGTTCATCATGCCGGAGCAGTCGGACCGGGAGGTCGGCGTGCTCCTCAAGCTCAACCCGATCTCAAGCGCCGTGAAGGGCAAGCGCGTCGTCCTGATCGACGACTCGATCGTCCGGGGCACGACGATCCGCAAGATCGTGCAGATGCTCCGCCGCGCGGGCGCGCGGGAGGTCCACGTGCGGATCGGCTGCCCGCCGATCCGGTCCCCCTGCTACCTCGGAATCGACATGAAGACGCGGGACCAGTTCATCGCGAACGAGCGGTCCGTCGACGAGATCGCGGCGTTCATCACGGCGGACAGCCTCGGGTACCTGTCGCTCAAGGGGCTCATCGGCGCCCTGAAGCAGCCGAAGAACGACGTGTGCCTCGGCTGCCTGACCGGCGAGTACCCGATCCCCATCCCGGGCGAGCGCGTGCGCAAGGAGCGCCCGCTCGAGGTGTTCAACGAGGTCAGCCCTGCCGCGGCGTTCCGGAAGCCGAAGCCCCGGGCCCGCTAGCCGTCCGGAGGTCGCCGCCGCTTTTGCGAATAGGGCCGAAATGTCTAAGCCCGAAACGGCCCCCGTGCCGGGCGTGCGGGTCGCGGTTCTCGGCGTTGGGGGGCTCGGACGGACCGTCGCGCTGGAGCTCGCGTCGGATCCGAGGATCACGGAGATCCTGCTCGTGGACCGCCGCGGGGAGCGCTCGAGGACGCTGCAGTCGATCGGCCGCACGGCCGCCGGGTCCGCGCACGCGGCGGACGTGAAGGACCCCGTCGCCCTGGGACGGA
>JBQTHW010000325.1:0-3421 GCA_052389495.1 Methanobacteriota archaeon
GAGCCGAAGTACAACGGGTCGACCCGGTCGTCCACGAACCCCACGGCGCGATAGAAACGCCGCGTCGCGACGTACGGCTCGTAGTCCACGGAGTCCGCGACCGTCGAGACCTCGAGGCGCCGCACGCCGAAGCGCCGGAGGTCCGCGACGACCGCCTCGAGGAGCGCCGTCCCGATCCCCGAGCGGCGGTCGGACTCCGCGACGCCCATCCAAGAGAGGTCCGCGATCCCCGCGTCCACTCGGTTCCACGTGATGAAACCGATCACGACGTCGCCCCGCACCGCCACGAGGCCCTCGTGGGACCCGAGGTCTCGCGCCATGTTCGAGAGCCCTTCCTCGTTGAACCACTTGTCCAGCGTCCGTGCAAGGAAGAGGATCGAGGGCGCATCCCCCTCGCGCACGCGGCGGAGAGACCATGAGCTCATCGCCACGTGACCTCGACCTCGTCCGTCCGGTATCGCTGGTCGACGACCGTGTCCTCGAGTGCCATCGACACGCCCGACCGGTGCATGAGGAGTCCCGTCCACGCGATCATCGCGCCGTTGTCGATGCACAGGTCGCCGGGCGGCACGAACAACTTCGCGCTCCGGTCCGAAGCCATCCGCCCGACCATCGACTGGAGCCTTCGGTTCCGCGCGACCCCGCCCCCGAGGAGGACCTCCTCCTTTCCGACATGGGCCATCGCGCGCTCCGTGACCTCCGTGAGCATCGCGAATGCGGTCTCCTGAATCGAGAACGCGAGGTCCTCGAGGGAGCCGCCCGATCTCCGGAGAGCGAGCGCCGCCGTGAGCATGCCGCTGAACGCGACGTCCATCCCCTTCACGCTGTACGGGAGGGGGAGGAGCCGGGACCCCGACGCGGCGAGCGTCTCGAGGATCGGCCCTCCCGGGAACGCGAGGCCGCACTCCCGTGCGAACTTGTCGAGCATGTTCCCGACCCCGATGTCGAGCGTCTCCCCGAACACGCGGTAGCGACCTCGGGCGAAGGCGATCACCTGGGTGTTCCCGCCGCTCACGTACAGGAGGACGGGATCGTCGCACGGCGCGACGCCCCGGCCGATCTCGAGGTGCGCGACGCAGTGGTTCACGCCGACGATCGGCACGCGGAGGGAGAGCGCGAGGGCCCGGGCGGCCGTCGCCACGGTTCGGAGGCAGGGCCCCAGGCCGGGTCCCTGCGAGAACGCAACCAGGTCGATCTCGTCGAGTCGGACGCCCGCGACGTCGGCCGCCTTCCGCATGAGCGGGACCACGCGGTCCGCGTGGTGGTTCGCCGCCTCGCGCGGATGGATCCCGCCCTTCGCAGGGCGGACCATCTCGTACACGTTCGCGCGGACGCGGCACGCGTCGTCGACGATGCCGACGCCGACCGTGTGGGCAGTCCCTTCGATCCCGAGCGCGAGCACGCGCTGCGAAAGATGGCTCGGAAGGAAAGGCTTTGGGTCGGGTCGAGCGGGCGGCCTCCTCCCCGGAACGCCGGCAAGCTACATCCCGTCACGGACGATTGGGATAGGGGGTCGGCATGTACTTCACGTACACGGGAATCCGAGTCCGAGACCTCGACGTGACGCGGCGCTTCTACCGGAGGGCGATGGGCATGCGCGTCGTGAACCGAGGGCGGATGGACGCGGGCGGCCTCTTCGTCCACCTCAGGAGTCCCGGTTCACCTCAAGTCCTCGAGCTCAACTGGTATCCGCCGGGCACCCGGTTCCACGAGCCGTACGCGGCCGGATCCGAACTCGACCACCTCGCGTTCTGGTGCCGCGACGTGCGGTCGGATTTCATGCGGCTCGTGGGGGCGGGCGCGGAGGCCGCGGTCGAGCCGTGGGACGAAGGCCGCTGGACGCTCGCCTTCGTGAGGGACCCCGACGGAATCTGGATCGAGCTGATCGGCCGAAGACCCTCCAGGGACCGCCGGGGCCCCACGTGGCAGCGTCGACGGACACGGCATTAAAGGCTCTCGTCGGCTTGCCGTCCTCGCGATGACGCCGCAGGACCGCGGGCCTCTACTCTACGCGTACTACCCGATCCCCGCGAACCCCATGTCCGTCGCCCTGCTCCTCCTCCTAGGCATCGCGACGTTCGCCCTCGGGCCCCTCACGATCGCCCCGTTCGGCCTGTGGCCGCTCGGCGGGCTGTGCTTCCTTCCCTTCGCCCTCGTCGTCCTGTGGGCCCTGGCGTTCAAGCCGAGCCCGACGTACATCTTCGAAGAGGGCATCGAGGTCTCCCTCCCGTTGTGGCGCCGGCTCCTCGGCGAAGACCGGTACGTCCCGTGGAGCGACGTCCGGGACGTGTACCCCGCGAGCTACGAGGTGTCCGGGGCGTTCATGTCGCCCTTCGCGTCGTCCGCGGGCACGCTCGTCCACGCCGGCCTGGGCCTCGAGACGCGCGACGGTCGGCGGCGCCTCGTGCGCTTCACCCCGGGCGCGATCCGCGCGTTCCGCGCGGAGTCCGAGGGGTTCCGGGCCGCGATGGCCATCATCCGCGACCGGTTCGCCCGGCGCGGGGAGCGGATGGTCACGACGGCGAAGTCGCTACGGGACGCCGAGGTGCTCGGGATGCAGGCCCGCGCCCGGCAGCCGCTCGTGTCGATCGAGGGGGTCTTCCTCGCGTTCTTCCTTCCGCCCGCGATCGTGGCGATCCTGCTCGTCATCACGACGGGCTCGGGAATCCCGCTCACGACGCCGGTCACCGTCGCGGCGCTCCTCGCGGCCACGCTCCCGCCGGCCGTCTCGATGGTCCGGACCCTCCGACGGAGCGCGCGGCGCAACGAGATCCTGAGCGAGCTCGCGAAGTCCCAGGAGAGCCGGCGCGAGCGCCCGGGTCCGGATTCCGCGGAGACGAGGTAGGCCGACTACCGCGGCTCCTCGACAAGGCGCACGTCGTACGGATCGCGAACGTCGTACCGGCGACCTCGCCACACGACGACGGCGGGTCGGCGCATGCGCACGAGGCCCCACGCCATGAGCCACGGCACGGCGAGCGCCGCGGCCGCGGACCTCCAGGGAGACGCGCGCCATCGGGCCGCGACGTCCGGCGCGGCGGACAGGAAGGCCCGCCTCCGCAGGGCGGCCTTCGCGACGGTGACGGGCAGCGTGACGAGGAACAGCGCCGCCGGGACGAGGAACGTCGGACCGACGATCGCCGCGAGGCCGAGCGACAGGAGGCCCAGGATCGCCGCACCGTTGAACACGGCGAACGCCGACGCGGCGTAGGACCGAAGGCGGGGGAAGTACAGGACGGCCATCGTCAGCTGACGCAGGCACCACTCGACGCACGCACGTCGCGTCGCGTCCTCGACGGTCGGCACGAGGGCCGCGGGCGCGGACGCGATCCGCATCCCCGCCTCTCGGACGGCGCGCGTCAGGACGAGGTCGTCGCTCAGCACGGACCGCCACCGTTCCTCGAGGCGGAACGCGGGCAGG
>JBQTHW010000326.1:0-5317 GCA_052389495.1 Methanobacteriota archaeon
TCCATGTCCCGACAGGCCTGCGCGGCGGCCCGGACGTTCGCGGCGTCGACCGGCGATCGGGACCACGGGGTGATGTCGACGTTGCGGATCTCGACGTCCGAGAACCCGCGGCGGTCGAGGTGCCGGCGGATCCCGTCGATGAGCTTCTTCCCGTCCTGCCGGGGGACCGTCCGGATGTCGATCTTCGCGACGGCTTCGCCGGGGCGGATCGTCTTGCAGCCGTCGCCCTGCCACCCGGACGTGAGCCCCTGGATGTTCAGCGGGCTCGGCGCGTAGAACAGCTCCTCGAGCATCGCTTCCCGCGTCCGGGCCCCGTCGCCCCGGAGCCGCTCGACGCCCGCCCACTCCCGCGGGATGTCGAGGTACGAGGCGAGCTTCGGGAGGTAGGCGCGCTCGTCGGCCGTCGGAGGCGCGACGTCGTCGTAGAAGCCGTCGACGACGACCCGGTCCGAGGCGTCCCGCATGCTCGCGAGCGCCCACGTGAGGCGCCACGCGGGGTTGTCGGCCAGGGCGGCGACCATCGAGTGCAGGTCCGACCCGTTCCGTGCGACGAGTTCGAAGAACAGGCAGCCCTACCAACCCAGCTCGATCGGGGGCGGCGCCGTCGGCGAAGGCTGGTATGGGAAGAAGCCGTCGAGGGCGGCGCACGCCGCGAGTTCGTCCTTGTGGTCCATGACGTAGGACTGGAGCGCGTAGCTGCCGATTTCCTCCTCCCCCTCGATGAGGAATTCGATCGAGCAGGGCAGCTCGCCCTCGACCTCGAGGATCGCCTGGAGGGCGTTGAAGTACGCCCGCAGGGGTCCCTTGTTGTTCGAGGCTCCTCGCGCGATGATCCGGTCCCCCTTGATCTCCGCCGCCCACGGCGGCGACACCCATTCGTCGAGCGGCTCCGGCGGCTGGACATCGTACATGTCCACGCGGAGCAGCCGATGGTCCGAACGACCCTTGATCCCGCCACGCACGATCGGATGGGTCTTCGTCTTGATGACGCTAGCCCACCCGCCGAGGCCCTCGATGATTTCCGCCGTCATCTCTGCGGTTTCGCGTATTCCTTCTCCCGTAATCGCGACGGACGGCTGGCGGAGGTATTCCTGGATACGCCGCACGTGTGCATCGAACGTGAGGTCAATGCGTTCGTGGACTCGATCCACGCGGGCGGCATCCACGAACGCCCGAACGCCTGAAGGATGAAAAGCCTATCCGCGCGGGTGTCGCGTGGAGGCGTCAGCGGCTCTGCGCCAGGCCGAGGATGCCCAGCGCCAAGCCGATCCCCAGGACGACCCATTCGACCCCGATCGGGATCCACCACTCGGTCGTGTCGGGAAGGAGCCATCCGATGCCGACGAGGATGCCTCCGAAGGCGACGAGGCCCGCGCCGGCCTTCGCGAGGGAATTGACTCGGGCGGCAGTTGGTGTCGCGAACCCGAAGCCGGCCGGAGGAAAGGGGGCCGCTGGAGAGAACGAAGCCGGCCCGGCCGGTGTGCGTCCATGAAGGGAGGCTCCGCACATCGCGCAGAATGCGTAGTCGGGCGAATTCAGCGTGCCACAGTTCCGACAGGGAATCTGCGCGGCGATCCTCTCCCCTCCGGGTCGGCCAACGTCCCTGGGAGAATAAACGTTCCGAGATGCGGGCGCACCAGATTGCTAGCCCGAGACAACCGTGAACGGTGCGGATGTGCGGACGACGCCTTCCGTGAGTTGGAGCGGACTTTCGAGCGACCCGAGGTCCGCGTCCGATCTGAGGGAGCTTGCCGAAAACCCAACCCGTGCCGGGCCTATGGGTGGAGCGGACGCGCCGGGATTTGAACCCGGGACAGCCGGCTTAGGAGACCGGTGCCCTATCCATGCTAGGCCACGCGTCCAAGGTCGGATGGCGGCATCTCGATTAAAGATTCCTGGAAGGCCTGTGCGGCGGGCGAGCCTACAGTTCCTCGGGAGCCTTCTCTTCCTTGGGCTTCGCGGGCGGGCTCTCTTTCGCCTTCGCGGGCCTCCGGGTCGCCTTCCGGGCCTTCGGCTTCCCCTCGGGCGGAGTCTTCGCCTCCGCACCGGCTTCCTTCGCGACTTCCTCCGCGGGCCCGGGCTCCTCCTTCGGTGCTTCCGCGGGCTTCGGCTCAGCCTTCCTTTCGTATTCTTCGACGAAGCGGATCACGCGGAGGTTCGTGAGCTCCCGCAGGTCCGCGACGACGCGGAACTTCGAGACGAACCACTTCTCGTCCGTCTTCGAGATGTCCGGCAGGCGGATGTCCGCGCGGTCCCCCTGGATGTCGATCGCGAACTGCTCCGCGAGTCCGTACCCCAGATCAATGAGCGCGCGGACCCGCTCTTCGGGAGTCATCGCCTTGCGGACCACCCTGAACGAGTACTTCAGGGTCCGGCCGGCGAGCGGGTTGTTGAAGTCCACGCGCACCCGGCCCGCCGCGGCCGCCGTGACGGTCCCGCGGCGCCCGCCGATCGAGACCTCCATCCCTACCTCGGGGTCGATCTCCTGCCGCAGGAATTCCCGCTCCGTCTTGAGCTCGACGAGCCTCGGGTCGCGCGCGCCCGCGCCCTTCTCGGATGGGATCGTGATCTCCTTCGCATCGCCCAGCCTCGAGCCGAGGAGCGCCTCGTCGAGGCCGGCGAACAGGCGGGCGTGGCCCACGATCACGGGCACCTCCTGGTACACCTTCTTCTCCTCGAACTTGCCCTCCTTCTTCGCGACCTCCTGGTGCGTCGTGTCGAACAGGCTCAGCGTGCCGTTCGGGTTCACCGTCCAGCCGTCGTACTCGATCCAGACGATGTCACCCTTCGAGATCGCGTCGGAGGCCACAGGCTCACCGTAGGTGCCGTCGGAAGGGGAGCCTTCCCTTAAAGGTTGCGCGGTCGGCCGGCTCACTTCACCATGCCGATCGCCACGGAGATCCGCTTGTACCGGTTCCGGATCGTGACCTCCGTCACGCCGGCCACCTCCGCGACCTCCTTCTGTGTGCAGGGCTTGCTGCAGAGGATCGCCGAGATGTAGATCGTCGCGGCGGCGACGCCGCTCGGCGCGACCCCGGACGCGAGCTCGTCCTTCTCGACTTTGTCGAGGATCTCCTTCGCCTTCCGCTGCACGTCCATGTCGAGGTTGAGGCGGTTGCAGAACCGTGCGATGTAGTCCCGCGGGCTTTGCGGGAGCAGCTTCAGCGTCAGCTCGCGCACGAGCGTCCGGTACGTCCGGCCGATCGACTTCCGGTCCACGTTCGACTTCGATGCGATCTCGTCGAGCGTCCGAGGGACGCCGCACTGTCGGCACGCCGCGTACAGCGTCGCGGCGACGACCTCGTCGATCGAGCGTCCCCGGACGAGGTTCTTCATCGATGCGCGGCGGTACAGGACCGCGGCGGACTCGCGCACGTGCCGCGGGAGCCCCATCTTCGACGCCATCGTGTTGATCTCCGTGAGACCCTGCGCGAGGGACCGCTCCCCGCTCTTCGACGTCCGGATGCGGTGCTGCCACTTCCGCAGGCGGTAGATCTGCGCGCGGGACTTGTGGGGGATCTGGCGCCCGTAGGCGTCCTTGTTCCGCCACCCGATCGAGGTGGAGAGGCCTTTGTCGTGGGCCATGATCGTGCTCGGCGGCCCGGCCCGTTCCCGCGACTCGCGCTGCTCGGAGTCGAACGCCCGCCACTCGGGCCCCTCGTCGATGATCATGTCGTCGAGGACCAAGCCGCATTCCTCGCACACGATCTCGGCGCGGTCGTAGTCGCGGATCAGGTGCTCCCCCGAACATTCCGGGCAACGCGTGACGATCTCGATTTCTCTCACTGTATCGAGTCCTCCCCCACGAGAATTCGACGTGGAAGCTACAAATTAGGAAATATATAAGTGTATCTCAACGCCCGCACCCGGACTGACAAACGGCGGGCGACTTTTCGGCGGGAGCGGGTCCGACCGAAACCGCGTCCACGACGGGCTCACGCGGGCCTCGGCACCTCGAGGTACTCCCCGTTCCGAAGCATGCGCCACCGGCCGGGCAGGTCCGGGAGGACCTCCGAGCACACGACGTGCAGGTCCTCCGTCTCCGTCGCGTGGAGCGTGTAGTACGGGATGCACGAGCGGGCGTCCCGGTGGGCGACGAGGCGGTCCCCGTCGAGCATCAGGAACGTGTACGACTCGACCTTCCTCGGCCATTCCTTGTCGATCCCCGCCTTCGCCCGCGCGATCGCCAGCTTGAACTCCGCGATAGGGCGCGGCTCCGGCCCCAGGTCCTCGAGGAACCGGTCGAAGATCTCCTGCGTGTCGATCTTGCCGCCCCGGACGCCGAAGCCTTCGATCTCCCCGTTGTGCTCGAAGAACACGACGCGCCCGTCGACCTCCCGGCGGAACGGGTGGGCGTACGCCTCCTGGATCGTGTCGCGGAGGGACGCCCACCGCACGTGGGCGAGGAGCAGGAGCGGCGGGACGCATACCCGGGCCAGCCGCCGCACCGCGTCCTCGTACTTCGGGTCCGCGGACGCCTTCAGGCCGCCACGCGCGTACAGCTCGCCGTCCTGGCCGAGGCAGGCGATGCCCCAGCCGTCCGGGTGGCCGCGCTTCGGGTTCGGCTCGTCGCATCCGAAGTCGCGGTACGTCTTGCCCGTGTCGGAGAGCCGGCGGAACGCGAGGAGGATCGCCGGGGGGATCGGCGAGCGGCTCGCGATTGCGAGCATCCGGCACATCGTCATCCCAGCTTGTAGCCGATCGTTCGAAGGAACGCGATCCGCTCCGCGCGGGCCTTCGCGTCCTCGATCCCCTTCGAACGTTCCCCGTCCACGACCCCCAGGACGGCGCGCCCGCGAGGGGTTGTCGCGACGACGACGTCGACGGGGTTCGCCGTCGCGGCGAAGATCGTCACGACCTCGGGTACGTCCCGGAGGGCGCGCAGGACGTTGATCGGGTACGCGTCCCTCAGGACGACGAGGAAGAAGTGGCCCGCCCCGACGTCGAGGGCGTTCCTCGCGGCGAGGGCCTTGAGTGCCTCGTCGTTCCCCTCCACGCGGACGAGGCACGGCCCCGACGCCTCGCAGAACGCGACGCCGAATCGGATCCCCGGGACGGCGTTCACGAGCGCCTCGTAGACGTCCTCCGCCGTCTTGATGAAGTGCGTCTGTCCGAGGACGACGTTCAGTCCGTCCGGGTTGTGAATGGGCACGACCTCGGTGTCGACAGGCACGCTCGACGCATGATGCGCGGGCAATAAAAGGCTTGTCCGGCGGGGGCGCCTCCGTGGCGTCCTCAAGCCGGCTACGGCATGCCGCACGGGGCTACGGGGATGTGTCGCTGCCGTGTGCATGTAGCGTACGGGCGTCCCGGAGCC
>JBQTHW010000327.1:0-10611 GCA_052389495.1 Methanobacteriota archaeon
GCCGTGTGGATGCGCCGGGAGCCTCCGTCCTGTGCGGCCGGCAGGCGTGCGACGACGATCCGCCCGGGCCGCAAGGCCACGATCCCGTTCAGGTCGCGGACGGCCACGTCCTCGCCCTCGGACGCGCCGTGCAGCGCGATCCCCGTGGACGGGGACGCCCGACGGGCGTGGGCGACGAGGAAGCCGTCCTCCATGAACAGGCCGACGCGGTCCCCTGGACGGATCGCGCTCCCGGCGACGGCCGCGGTCGTCTCGACGACGGCCATCGTACGTCCCGCCCGATCGACGAACGCCCGCAACTCGCGGAAGCGGCCCTGGAGGAACCCGACCCCCTTCTTCGTCGCACGGTACTCGCCCTCGACGGTCGAGAGGAGCCCGTCGCGTTCGAGGTCGTGCGCGTAGTCGGAGGCGCCCTGCACGGTCATGTCGAGCGCCTCCGCGATCGTTCGGAGACGTGTGTGGCGGTTCGCGGTGACCTCGTACAGGAACAGGAGGCGCGTGCTCTCCCGCAGATCCCGAAGGATCGTCACGCCGCGGGCATCGGCGCGCGTCGCCAAAAGCCCGCGCCAACATCCTTATATAATCAAGTCCATCGGAATGTTGTCAAGTGTAGTTGAGGACGGGATTCAAGTGGACTTTCCCGCGCGCCCGGTCGCCGTCGCGGCCGCCCTCGCGCTCGTCGCGGTGGGAATCGGCTCGATCTCGCTCCCCGCGTCCGGCCTCGGCTCGATCACGATCCGGATCCTCTTCGACCTCGGGGACGGGACCGCCGTCTGGTCCGACACGGACATCCCCGACCGCGAGGCGCCGAACGCGACGTGGGACGCGATCCGCGCGGCGGCCCGGGAGAACGAGATCGCCCTCGAGTACGTCGAGCACCCGGACTTCGGCGTGGGCATCGTCGACGTCGGCGATCGGGACCCGCCCGCTGGATTCATCGGGGTGTACACGTGGAACCGCACCGCGGGCGCCTGGGCCTCCGCGGAGGTCGGGGTGTCGAGCCTCGTCCTGCGCGCGGGGGACGCGATCGCCCTGTACGCCGCGGCCTACGGGCCGTACCCCGAGGTCCGCTACCCGATTCCAACCCCGGACCACCCGTACCCGGCAACCCAGTTTCGCGCCGACCTCGCGAACCGCGGCGCCTCCCGGTCGCCCGGGCCGGTGACGGGGGCCCTCGCGTGGGACGCGGACACGGGCGCCGTGGAGATCGCAGCCACGCCCGCCGTGGCCTACGGACGCGTGTACGTGAACACGATGGACGCGATGATCACGCTCGACGAGTCCTCTGGGGAGGTGATCTGGCGCAACCCCGTCGTGCGCGGATTCTCGTCGCCCGCCGTCGTCAACGGTACGCTCATCGTCGGAGCGCGGGACGGTCGTGTCTACCGGGTCGACGCGGCCACGGGCGCGGTCCGCTGGACGACGCCCCTGCTCGGCGCGACGGACTTCAGCGGCATTACCTCCTCCCCGAAGGTCGATTTCGACCGCGCGTACGTCGGAACGTTCAACGAATCGGGCGGCCCGGGCGAGGTCGTCGCACTGTCGATCGCGAACGGCTCGATCGTGTGGCGCCACGCGACGGGCTCCGTCCACTACTCCTCGCCCGCGATCGCCGGCGGGACCCTCTACGTCGGCGTCATGGGGACGTACAACCGGACGTCGGGGATTGACTTCGACCCTCCGTTCGGGGTGCTCGCCCTCGACGCGGCCGACGGTTCGCCGCGCTGGTTCTTCCAGACGCCGGGGTCCGTCGCCGCCTCGCCGCTCGTCGCCGGCGACGTCGTCGTGGTGCCTTCGAAGGACTCCTTCGGCTACGGGCTCGTCTACGCGATCGACCGGGCGACGGGCGACCAGAGGTGGCGTGCCGACGTGCCCGCCGGGGTGTCGTCGCCGGCCCTTCTCGGCGACGCCGTCGTCGTCGCGGGCGGGGCGTTCGGCGGATCGGGTCGCGTGACGGCGCTGAACCGGACGACGGGTGGCGTGCTCTGGACGTTCGAGCCAAACGGCCCCGTCCAGGCGTCCGTCGCCGCCGCGGCCGGGACGGTGTACGTCTCGACGAACACGGCCCAGGGGACGGTCTACGCCCTGAACGCGACGGAGGGTCGGCTTCTCTGGAGCTTCACGCCGTCCCCTGCGCAGTACATCCTTGGCTCGCCCGTCGTCGCGGACGGCGCGCTGTTCGCCCCGAGCGATAATGGGCACGTCTACGCGTTCCGCGACCCGCCGGGCCCGGTGACGGGCTTTCCGGCGTTCTTGGACCCGATCGTCCTGATCGTCCTCATCGTCGTCGTGACGACGATCGCGGTGGCCGTTGTCGCGTCCGTTCGGAGGTCGCGCCGTGCGTAGGTGGAGCGAACGCCGCCAGGCGGTCCTCTTCGCCGCCGTCCTCGTGATCGCGATCCTGGGGACGTTCCGCCTCGCCGTGGCGCTGCAGGCGCCCGCGGTCCGGAGCCTCGGCCCGATCCGGGCGAGCCTTGTCGTCGACGGGACCGCGTGGCAGATCGACTACGTCGACGTCGTGACGACGAACAACACGGCGTTCGGGATTCTCCTCGAGGCGTCCGAGCGCCTCGGGTTCGAGGTCCTCTGGACGACGTACGCGATTCCGGCCGGCGTGTTCGTCACGGCGATCAACGGCACGGCGAACGGGGCGGGCGGAATGGGCTGGCAGTACTGGGTGAGCGGAGCGTACGGGAGCGTGGCGGCGGACCGCCGGGCCATCGTCGACGGGGACGTCGTCCTGTGGCGCTTTGCGGTGGCCCAGGAGGGGTCCTGATGCGCTTCGCGTGGGCCCGCGTCGTCCGGGACGCGCTCGGGGGCCGCCGGACGATCTCCCTGGGCCTCCTCCTGATCTCCCTCGGCGTCCTCGGCAAGCTCGTCCTCGTGCAGTATGCGAACATCGAGACGATCTTCGTCGCGACGCTCCTGGCGGGGTCCGTCCTCGGCCGATGGTGGACCGTGATCGTGCCCCTCGGGATCCTGGCGGTCCTCCAGCCGATCGCGTGGGGGGCGCTCCATCCGGGCTACGAGCCGGCGGCGATCCTCGGGATCACGTTCTTCGTGGTGAGCGGCTTCGTGTTCGTCGGCCTCGCCGGCCGCTCCGCGCGCCGGCACATCGTGCTCCGGGTGAAGTCGGTCGCGCTGCTCACGACGATTAGCGTGCCGCTCACGATCGCCTACGACGTGTGGACGGACGTGGGCGACTGGTACTTCCTGTTCCGGCCCGCGGGAATCGACTTCGCGACGGTCCTCGGGTGGCAGGTCCCCTTCACGGTGTACCACGTCCTGAGCTCGCTGATCTTCGTGCCCTTGTTCGGGTCGGCGTTCCTCGTCCTCGCGTACGCCCCGGCGAAGGCCGACCACGCCGACGTCTCGCGCGTCGACCGCCCGGACCCGCGCTGACTACAGCACGGCCTCGAGGTCCGCCTTCATCCGGCGGAGGTCCTCGCGACGCTTCTCGAGGTCCTTCTCCTTCGCTTCGAGCGCCCTCGACCGTTCGTCGAGCCGGTCGTCCATCGCCTTGAGGGCCGTCTCGTGGTCCCCGACCAGGCGCGTGTCCCGATCGAGCGCCTTCGACCGGAGCTTGAGCTCCGCCCCGAGGGCGGCGGTCTTCGCCGACTCGTCCTCGAGCTTCGCCCGTTCCGCTTCGAACGCCTGCGCGACGGACGCGTCGACGGATGTCTCCTTGTCCGCGATCCGCTGCCGCTCCGCCTCCAGGTCCTTGAACATCGACTTGATCTCGTCCCGCTCCCGACGCGCGGATGTGGCGTCCTCCTTCGCGCGGGCCTCTCGCTGCGCAAGCGCCTTCGCGCGGGCCTCGTGCTCCGCCGCGGCGGCCTCCAGCCGGCGCTCTCGACGCTCGACGTCCTCCCGCAGCCGGCCGAGTTGCTCGACCTCCGTGCGCTGCTGCTCGAGGAGCGCCTTCTCGTCCGCGAGACGGTCCGCGATCTCCCGCTCCTTCGCCTCCGCGCTCTTCTCGGCGTACTTTAGGAGGCTCATCGCCTTCGCCTTGAGGTCCTCCGCCTCCTTCTCCCGCAGGTCGAGCGCCTTCGCGTCCGCCTCGACGGCCTTCCCTCGGCGTGCGATCTCGGCCCTCGACCGCTCGATCGCGCGCCGCTCCTCCGCGACCCGGCGGTCCTCCGCGGCCACCTTCGCGGACGCCCCCTTGAGGTCGGCTTCGCGCGCCTCGAGGTCGCCCGTCTCCTTCTTGAGGGACTGCGCCTTCCGCTCGACTTCCGACGACCGCTTCTCGAGAGTCGAAGCGAGGACATCGAGGCCGCGAGACCGCTCCTGGACTTCGGACCACTGGGCCTCGACCGCGGAGGACGCCTTCGCGAGGTCCTCGAGTCTCTCCTTGACGGCGGCCTCGCGTCCGGCGAGGTCGACCTCGCGCGCGCGCACCGCCTCGTCCATCAGCGCGAGGTCGGACTGCTTCGTCTTCGCGGCCTCCACGCGTTCGTCGAGCCGGCGGGATTCCGCATGGACGCGCTTTTCGCTGGCCGCGAGCGTCGCCCGCTTCCTTGCGATCTCCCGGTGGCCCGCTGCAATCGCGCGGGCCTCGTCTCGTTGCTCGACCCGTGCGGCGTCGAGCGCCTTCCGCTGGGCCGCGAGGTCGGAGCGTTCCCGTCGCAGCGCGGACTCCTGCTCCGCGGCGTCGCGTCCGCGCTGGCCCAGACGCGCCTCGAGGTCCGTGAGCGACGTCTCCTTCGTGGAAAGGGACTTGAGCGCCGTCGTCAGACCGGCCTCCCGCTTCTCGAGATCCGCGTCCTGGCGGCGGAGGGCCTCCTCCTTCGCCTTCACGCCCGCCTCCTGGAGCCCGAGGTCCTTCGCGCGCCGCTCCGTGAGCGCGTTGAGCCGGCGCGCCTGATCGAGCTCCTCGCGCACCTGCGCCTCGCGCTTCTTGCGCTCCGCCTCCGCGCGGGCCTGCCGTGCCTCGAACTCCTTCGTCGCGACGGTGAGGGCCCGCTCCCGTTTCGTGACGTCGCCTTCGGCGAGCGCGTAGTTCTTGTCGCGCTCCGCCAGCGCCGCCTCCTTGGAACCGATTTCCTTGAGTCGATCCTCGACGGCCTCCGTCTTCGCCCCGAGCTCCGCGCGCATCGTGTCGAGCGCCTTCCGTTCCGACTCGACTTCCTTCCGGCTCCGCGCAAGCTCCGCGAGCCCGTCCCGCAGCTCCTCGCGGCCCTTCGCGACGGCGCCCTCCCGTCGCTCGAGGCCCGCCTCCGCGGACGCGAGTTCGTCCTCGCGCCGCTCGATCCCGGCGACGCGCGATGCGAACCTCCCGAGGTCCACCTTGTGGGCCTCCTGGGCCTGTCGGGTCTCCTTGTCGCGCGCGTCGAGCTCCCTCGCGCGGATCGCGAGCTGGTCGCGGGCTTTCGCGAGGTCCGCCTCGTCCCGCCCCAGGGCCGCGAGGTCCTCTTTGGAGCGACGGAGCGCCTCTCCGAGTGCCTCCGAGGCCTCTCGGTGTTCCGCCTCCCGCCTCGCCAAGGCGCCCTCCCGCAGCTTGAGGATCCTCTCCGTCTTCTTCGCCGCGTCGGCCTGCGCAACGATCTGGAGGCGCGTCCCCTCGAGGACCTTCTCGCCCTGCGCGACGCGCTGCTCGCGAGCCAGGAGGGTCGACTCCCGCTCGTCGATTTCCGCCGCGCTCAGCTTCACGCCTTTCTGGAGCCGCTCGACCTCGGCCTGGCGGCCCACGAGGTCCTCGCGCGTCTTCGCGAGCGTCGTTTTCTCTTCCGTGAGCTTGATCCGTATCCGCTCGAGGTCCTTCGCCTGCGCCTCGAGGTCCGCCTCGCGGGCCGCGACGCGCGATTCGCGCTCGGCGATCGCGTCCTCCGTGGCGCGGAGGGACGCCTGTCCGACGGCGAGCTGGTGGCCGCCTTCCTTGAGCGAACCCTCGCGCTTCGTGAACTCTGCCTCGAGCGCGTCGAGTCGCTGGCGTGCCTCCGCGAGACGCCGGGTCTCCGCCTCGAGCGCCTTCGCCCGCGTGTCGAGGTCCTCCTTCACCCGGCCGAGCGCCTCCTGGCGCGACGCGAGCTCCGCGTCGCGGCGGGCCACGCGCACGTCCGTGCCCTTCGATTTCTCCTGGAGCCTTCGCTCCTCCCGCTCGAGTTCGCGTTCCCGTTCCCGGAGCGTCTTCACCGCCGCCTCGTGCTCCAGCTCATGCTTCTCGATCTCTGCGGCCCTCCGGGAAAGATCCTCGTCGCGGCGCTGCGCGGCCTTCGGCCGCGCGTCGAGGTCCAGGACCCCGGCCCTCAGCCCCTTCTCCCGGTCCTCGATCGCCGCGCGCGCCTTGTCGAGTGCGGACTGCCGCACATGCAGCTCGCCGGCACGGACGGACCCCGCGCGGGCCTCCTCAAGCTCCGCTTGGACCACCTCGAGCCGGTGTCGCTCCGCGTCGAGGTCGCTGCGCGCACGCGTCAGCTCCGCGCCGAGCTCGAGCTCCCGTCGGCGCAGCGCCTCCGCGGCGGACCGCAGGGACTGCCTCGTGGCGTCGAGCTCCCGGTTGCTCTTCGTGAGGTCCCGTTCGCTCGCCTGGACGGCCTTGCGCGCCTCCTCGAGTTCCGCAGCCCACGCGTCCTGCCTCTCCTTCAGCTCCCGCGCCTGCTTTTCCCCGGTGTCCTTGAGCTTGCGTTCCGCCTTCTCGAGGACCCGCTCGCGCTCCTTCGCCTCGCGGAGCGCCTTCTCCGCCTCCAGCGACCGCTCCGCCGCGGCCCGCGCCGCCTTCTGGGCCTCCGCGTCCTTCGTGGCGAGGGACTTCTCCCGAGACGTGAGGTCCGCCTCGCGGTCGGTCAGCTCCCTCCGGGCGGCCTCGACCTTCCCGGACAGGGACTTGAGGTCGACCTCCTTCGCGCTGAGCTCGCCCGCGCGCCCGGCGCGCTTCCGGAGCTCCTCGAGCTCGCCCTCGAGCCGCGCGACGGTCTCCCGCTCGTTCTCGAACGCGCTGCGTCCCTTGACGATCTCCGATGTGAGCGCAATCTCCTGGTCCGTTGCCTCCTTCTTTGCCGCCTCGATCGCGGACAGCGCGGAGGCCAGGTCCTTCCGCGCCTGCGACAGCTCGCGCTTCGTCGCCTCTAGCTCCCCCTCCGCAGCACTCGTCGTGCGCTCGGACCGTTCGCGGAGCATCCGCTCCGCGGCGGCAACCTCCGCCTCCCGCTCCTTGAGTTTCGCCCTCGCCTTGACGAGGTCCTGCTCCGAACCCCGAACGTCGCGAATCGTGTCCTCGAGGTCCTCCCGCTGCACCGCGAACGCATGCTCCCGGCCGGCGAGGTCCTTCGTGCGCGCGTCCGCGGCGGAGGCCACTTTCTCGAGATCCGCCTCGCGCTGCTTCGCCGCACGCTCGCGGGCGTCGAGCTCCTTGCGCCTCGCGTCGGACTCCGCGTCGCGCAGCTGGGCCTCCGCGGCCGTCACGGCGGATTTCCGGAGGGACTCGATCTGGCGTTGTGCCTCCGACAGGCGGTCCTCGCGCTCCCGGGCTTCCTTCTCGAGGTGGACCGCCTTCTTGAGATGCCCTTCGAGGTCTCGGACGCGCGCCTCGAGGGACGCGATCGCGCGCTCTTGCTTCACGATCTGCGAGGTCTTCGCCTCGGACAGCTTTCGCGCATCCTCAAGCTCCCGTGTGAGCCGCTCCTCGGCCTCTCGGTGCCGCCCCTCGACGGCCTCGAGGCGCTCCCGCGCGCCGACGAGGAGCTGGACCGAGTCGCCCTCCTTCTCCTCGAGCGGCTCGACGTCGTCGAGCGCTTTCTTCGCCTTCTCCCGGAGACCCATCGGCATCACAGCTTGAGCCGCGCGAACAGCTTCTCGTACTCCGTGAACGTGGGCGACTTCGCGAACGCGCGGATCCGCGCCTCCGGCAACTCCGCGAGGAGGTCGTCGAGCACCTTCAGCACGCTCCCGACGTCGTCCCGGAGGGAGGCGAGGTCCTGTCGCTCCTCGGTAAGCCGGTTCTTCTCCTCCGCGAGTCGCTCGACCTGCTCCTCCAGCTCCGAGAGGCGGCCCCGGAGATCGTTCAGCTCCCGCTCCGGGGGACCGACCGTGATCGTCTTCTCGGCGTCCCGTGCCCCGGGCGGCATACGCGAGGCCTTCTGCTCGAGGTCCCAGCGTCGTCGTTCGAGCTCGACTTCCGCCTCGCTGAGGGAGTGATGCCGCTCGTCCGTGAGGCGTGTCTTCTCCCGGAGGAGGTCCTCACGCTTGTTGATCTCCTGCTCCCGCTCGTGGATCCGGTTCACGAGCTGCCGGAACTCGTCCTCGCGGCGGATCATGTCCGCCTCCCGCTCCCGCATCCGTCCGAAGGTCTGCTCGCGGGACTCGAGCTCGTTCCGGAACGCCTCGAGCCGGCTCCGCAAGGACGACTCGCGGGCCTTGAGCTCCTCCTGCTGCATCCGCAGGATGTTGCGGTACGTGTTCTCCATCTCCGCGAGACCCTCCTCGAGCCGCAGGACGTCCTCCTTCTCGAGGAGGAGGTCCTCGACCTGGAGCTTGAGCTGCTCGCGTTCGTTCACGGCGGCGGGGTCCGTCGCCTTCGCAAGCTCCTGGATTCGCTGCCGCGCGCGCTCGATGAGGCCTTCCGCCTGCTCGAGCCGCTTCCGCCGGCGCCGGAGCATCCGGTCGAACGGCTCCGCGAGCTTCCACAGGGCCGTCTCGAGGTCGTCCGCGCGGGCGTCCTCCGTCATCGAGCGCGGTTCGGCCGGACCGTACGGGACGGCGTCCGCGGCAGGCGGTGCCGGGCCCGGGCGGCCCCGCGCCTTCTCCTTGCTGAGCTGGAGGACGCGCCGCAGGTGGGCCTCCTCGCCGGCGGGCTGGGGCCCCTCGACGCGCCGCGGCTCGGGGAACTTCGCCTCGCACTTCACGCACTCCGCGGTGTCCGCGGGGTTCACGACGTTGCAGATCGGGCACAGGACGGCGTCCATGTAGCCCTCGAAAAAGGCCCCGCACTTCGGGCACGTCTCCGCGTCCCCGGGAGCTTCCGCTCCGCACGCGCTGCAGTAGGTGGCTCGGCCGGGGGTGAGGGCACGGAGGGCCATGCGTCGCCTGCTCGAGGAACGCGACTCCCCGGGATCTCGCGCCTAGTCGTACGCGTTGTACGCGAGGATCTCGGAGAGGTGCTTCCGGCCGGACGGAGGCTCATGGGCCTCGGGGATGCCCACGGGAGTCAACCCGACCACCCGTGCGTCCTCCGGAACGCGCAGCAGGGACCTCACCTTCTCCTCGTTGAAGGCGAAGACCCAGGAAGTCCCCAACCCCTCACTCGTTGCGGCCAGCGTCAGGTTCGCGAGCGCCATGCCCAAGTCGACGGGGTACGAGTTCATGAACCCGCCAATCATCCCGACGGCCTCGTCGAGCCGCGCGCACGCGACCACGATGACGGGCGCCTCCGCGAGTCGGCCGCCCGTGACCATGCCCGCGAGCTTGCGTTTCATGTCCTCGTCCGTCACGGCGATGAACTTCCACGGTTGGAGGTTCTCGACGGACGGCGCGAGCCGCGCCGCGTTCAGGACGGTCTGGATCTTCTGTTCGGGTACCGGGTCCGGTCGAAACTTGCTCACGCTCTTCCCCTGTTTGATGGCCTCGAGGACTTCCATCGTCCCGGGGCTTCCGATTTGGAGGTTGTGTTATAAGCGTTTCGGGGTCGTTATTCCCCCACGCACGACCGGCCGCCGGCCGCATCGGGTCCGGCCGAGGTTCGGCCTCGGGCTTGCTCACGTCCGAGCGGCGAACGTAGGTCCGCGACGCGCAACGGATCGGTCGTCCTTCACTTGAGGGAACGTTTAAGACGACTCATCCCTTCCGCGCCCGCGCGGGCCCGTAGCTTAGCCTGGTTGGAGCGCCCGGCTGATAACCGGGAGGTCGCCAGTCCAAATCTGGCCGGGCCCATAGCAACCTCCCCCCGTTCCCTTCGGTCTAGATCAGGCGCCTATCTTGGGGAGGACCAAAGGATTCGATGCTATCGCGCACAGCCAACATGATGTCTGAGGAGGGCATGGACGCCGCTTCTCGTACCCCTACAAATGTTCAAGAATCCGTAATCCTCATACGTCTGTAGGGGTATGGACCTTCCGTGCCCACGGTGCGCCGACGCGTGGTCGATGCCCGGACGTACTACTACCTGGAGCACTCTGTCCGCGCCGGCGGGCGCGTGCAGAAGCGAGAGCTATACCTCGGGAAGCGCGTGCCAAAGGATGTGGAAGCGCGCAAGAAGGCCTTCCTAGACGCGATCTATCGCGAGAAGTGGCATCCCGTCCTGGAGAGGATCCGGCGGGCCCGCGGAGAGGAGCAGCGACGGACTCCACCATCCGGGCGCGAACGGAACCTGTCGGCCTTCGCCACGACCTTCACGTACCACTCGCAGCGCATCGAGGGCTCCGCCCTGACCCTGCGGGAGACCGCAGACGTGCTCGAGCGGGGGATCACCCCTCGCGGCCGCCCCCTCTCCGACGTGAAGGAGGCGGAGGCCCACCGCGACGTCTTCCGCTCTATGCTGCGCGAGCGGCGAGACCTCTCGCTCGCCCTCGTCCTCCGGTGGCATCGCGACTTGTTCCGCGCGACGAAGCCGGACATCGCGGGCCGGATCCGGCAGCACCAGGTCGCCATCTCGGGAAGCCGGTTCGTTCCGCCCTC